>USPX01000143.1 GCA_900556665.1 uncultured Eubacteriales bacterium | reverse complement strand
CCTAATATTGTTTTCCATGCAGCAGCGCATAAACATGTACCACTTATGGAGGATAATCCAGAAGAAGCTATTAAAAATAATGTGTTTGGTACTTTAAATGTGGCACAATGTGCAGTAGCACATAATGTAAGTAAGTTTGTCCTTGTTTCAACAGATAAGGCAGTTAATCCAACAAATGTAATGGGTGCAACCAAACGTTTATGTGAAATGATTATTCAAGCAATTAATGAAACAACAAGTACAACAGATTTTGTAGCTGTACGATTTGGGAATGTGTTAGGTAGTAACGGTAGTGTTATTCCTTTATTTAAGAGACAACTTGCTGCAGGTGGTCCAATTACTGTGACACATCCAGATATTATCCGTTATTTTATGACGATTCCTGAAGCTGTAAGACTGATTCTAGAAGCAACTTCTTTTGCTACAGGTGGAGAAATATTTGTTTTAGATATGGGGCAACCTGTTAAAATCTTAGATTTAGCAAAGAACTTTATTAGGCTTTCAGGCCTCGAGCTTGATAAAGATATTAAAATCAAATTTACAGGTTTAAGACCAGGAGAAAAACTTTATGAAGAACTTTTAATGGCAGAAGAAGGCTTAACTAAAACAAGTTCTGATAAGATATTTGTAGGTAAAGCAGGAGAAATTGACTTTGGACAATTAAGTAGTTACTTAGATGAATTAAGAAAAGTATTAGCTAATAAAGAGGATGTTCGAAAAGCATTAAAAGATATTGTACCAACTTATAGACAATTAGAATATGATAATGCTAGTGCTGTAAGTAAATAACTATAAGGATTTACATAAGCCCTCTGTAAATAAGAGCAAGAAATATAAAAAATATCCCTCTGTAATGAGCCAAAGCTTATTACAGGGGATATTTTAGAGTGAACCGAATTTAACTAAAAGATTTAAATGCAAAGCTTAATTGCATTCATTTTTTAAAAGATCTTTTAAAAGAAGGATATGATATTTTTCATCTTTAACAATACGTTTTAACATATCTGTGATATAGGAATCTTTAATGAGTCTAATGTGATCTTCATATTGTTTAATAGCAGCGCGTTCGCCTTTAATATTTGCCATAATAATTTCATTAAAATCATAAACTAACGCAATAGGTGCAGGTGTCCAGTTTTTGCCGCAGTTATTTTTACGTGCTTTGAAATCAAGTTTTCCGCCAAGAAGTACGATGAGTTCACCAAGTTTTTGAAGGTGAATCATTTCAGCTTGGCAAATAGCAAGAAGGGTTTGAGCTGCCATACAATCTGAATGGGTAAGAAGTGTTTCATGATTCACATATTGCATGATTGCAGTAAGTTCTGAATCAAGGCCACAGTAATCTTGACTTAATAATTCAGCATAGTAACAGTTGCTACCTTCAACCTTTGATTCAGGAAAAGGAAGAGGAAGAATAGCGGGTGCTTGATTTGTCTTTACAGTGAGAGTTCATATTACGACATGGTGTGTAATTGGACTTTTTGCATTTGGATTCATAGCAATTAAAGTTCTTAGATTTCATTTTTTAACTCCTAACTTAAAAATAATCTTACTACAATATATTAGCAAGTCGTCCAATTGGACACTAATAAATATAAAAATATTAAAATTAACGAAAGAAGGCACAACATGTTAGCAGCATTTAGAAACAAGCTTTACAATACTTCGGAGATTGACCCAAATAAGAAGCTATTTACCAATAAGGCACTATGGGTACTACTCATACCAATTATGATTGAACAGCTTTTAAATTCTTTTATGGGAATGGCAGATACGATGATGGTAAGCTCTGTAAGTAGCGCAGCTATTTCGGCAGTATCTTTGGTAGATTCTATTAATACATTGGTTTTACAAATCTTTTCGGCTATGGCAGCAGGGGCTGTTATTGTATGTTCCCAGTGCCTGGGAAGAGGAAATGAAAAAAGGTGTAATAAAGCGGCAAGACAGGTTGTTTTAGCCATGCTAGTTATCTCCATGGCTTTAATGCTGATTGGTATATTTGCAAGAGGTCAGATTTTACATATTATCTTTGGAAATGTAGAAGCAGATGTAATGAACAATTCTATGGTTTACTTCTTAATTTCAGTTATTTCATATCCGTTTATGGCTTTATTTAATGCAGGTTCAGCCTTTTATAGAGCTAGTGGAAATTCTAAGTTTCCAATGAAGGTTTCAGTAATTTCTAATATCATGAATATCATAGGCAATGTCATCTTCATCTTTGGATTTAAGATGGGTGTAACAGGGGCAGCATTATCCACACTATTATCAAGAGCCTTTAATGCCCTTGTGATTTTTTATTTTTTACGAAAGCCAAAACAAACCATAGTAATTAATGATTATCTAAAAATTAGACCTGACTTTGCACTAATTGGTACGATTTTAGCCATAGGGGTGCCTTCAGGTATTGAAAATGGTATGTTTCAATTTGGTAAGTTAATGATTCAATCTACAGTTTCGCAGTTAGGTACAGTAGCTATTGCAGCTCAAGCTATGACTAATATTTTAGAAAATTTAAATGGCATTGCAGCTGTAAGTATAGGGATTGGTCTGATGACAGTTGTGGGCCAGTGCATAGGAGCTGGACGTAAAGAAGAAGCAAAATATTACATAGTGAAATTAACGGGATATGCAGAAGCATCAATCATTGTATCTTGTTTATTTGTATTACTGATTACAAAACCGGTTACAGCCTTAGCAAGAATGGAAATAGCAAGTGCAAAGATGTGTTTTGAAATGGTTATATTTATCACAATAACTAAGCCGATTTCATGGGCGTTATCTTTCATTCCAGCATATGGTATGCGTGCTGCGGGAGATGTGAAGTTTTCCATGATTGTATCCAGTTTAACAATGTGGCTTTGTCGTGTAGCGCTATGTATTTATCTATGTAAAGTGTGGGGCTTTGGACCAATTGCAGTATGGATTGGTATGTTTGCAGACTGGACTATAAGAGGCATAATATTTACGCTTAGATTTATAAGTGGTAAATGGGCAGAACATAGTATCATATAATGAAAGAGTACTTTTACAAATTTTATATGTAAAAGTACTTTTTTATTATAATATTTGGAATAACTGCAAAACCTATATAGAGAATATAATCTGTAAATAAAGTAGGGTGCGCAAGAACGAGATATAAATGGAAGCATTTGGTGAGTAGAAGGTATAGGGAATAATTGGAAAATTTTAAAGTTTATATTTAAATTTAAAATTAGAACATTAAATTTGGTATAGACAAAAGGCCTGCTTTCTATTAATATAATTAATACATTAATAAGCACATCGTATAACGTTGAAAATATGGTTCAACAGTTTCTACCAAATCACCATAAATGATTTGACTACGATAGATATGGCAGTACCAGCATAGGTATTTAAACTATTTCTATTGAGATACGGTGCAACTTATATGACGCAGGAAAATATTCTAAAGACATCAGAGACGACATAGGAGAACAGCACATGAAAAAGAAATTAACTAAAGTATTAGCAGCAACATTAGTAGCAGTAACAACCCTTACAGGATGTGGAACATCAGGCTCAGGAAATACTAATGGCGTAACATCTGACATTAAAGTTGGTATGGTAACAGATATGGGTTCAATTGATGATAGATCATTTAACCAATTAACATGGGAAGGAATCCAAAAAGCTGGTGAAGACTTTGGTATTAAATCTAAATATTTAAAGCCAACTGGTACAACAGAGCCAGAGCTTATGAAAGAGATCGGAAATCTTTATGATGGTGGATATAAATTCATCGTTGGGTCTGGATTTAAATTTGCAACACCAATGTATGAAGCACAAACAAAATATCCAGATGCTAAATTTGTAATTACAGACTCAACTATTTACTCAGAAGCAGGAGATGAGAATGTAGCAGATAATGCAGTTTCTATTTTATTCAATGAAGAGGAAGCTGGATTCCTTGTAGGTGTTGCAGCAGCAGTACAATTAAAAGAAGCAAACGCAGGTTTCATTGGTGGTATGGAAAGTGATGTTATTCAAAGATTTAACTGGGGATATCAACAAGGTATCGCATACGCTAATGAAAACTTAGGAACAAATATTACAGTAGAAGATAAAAACTTCATTTACCAAGGTACATTTACAGATGCAGCTGCAGGTCAACAAATTGCTGCTCAAATGTATGATAGAGGTGTAGATGTAATCTTTACAGCAGCTGGTGGTGTAGGTTCTGGTGTAATTAAAGAAGCTAGAGAAAGAGCAGCAGCTGGTGAAAAAGTATGGGTAATCGGTGTAGATGCTGACCAATATGCTGATGGTATTTATGCAGATAATAGCTCAGTAGTACTTACATCTGCTCTTAAAAATGTAGGCCTAGCAATTTATGATATAATTTCACTTGATGTAGAAGGAAAATTCCCAGGTGGACAAATCCTTCAATATGGTGTAACAAATAATGGAGTAGGGCTTCCAGCTGAAAATCCTAACTTAGGCGAAGAAGCAGTTAATGCAGTAAATACAGTATATGAAAAACTTCAAAATGGTGAAATCGAAATTTCAACAACAGGTGAAGGTTTAATTGCATAATAAATAGATTAAAGTGTCGCAAAGCTTTGCGGCACTTTTTTAATTTTATATGATATAAACATGTTTAAGTTTTAAGGAGAATAGTAAGTATAGTATAATTTAGAAACAGTATTTAATTAATAAGGTTAAATATTATATATGAAGAGGAGAAGATGAAAATGTGGTTAGTATATGCTTTTGGATCAGCACTTTTTGCAGGTATAACAGCTATTTTAGCTAAGCTGGGCATTAAAAATGTGGATTCTAATGTAGCAACAGCTATTAGAACAATTATTATATTGATTTTCTCATGGCTTATGGTATTGGTAGTAGGTTCTTGGCGAGCAATTGATGGGGTAAGTTCAAAGACTCTTGTTTTTCTAGTTTTATCAGGACTTGCCACAGGAGGTTCATGGCTTTGTTATTTTAAGGCATTACAGCTTGGGGATGTAAATAAGGTAACCCCTATTGATAAATCTAGTACAGTACTTACCATGTTGCTTGCTTTTATGATCTTAGGTGAAAGCATAAGTATTACAAAATTTTTAGGCCTTCTAGGTATTGGCGTTGGTACATATATGATGATTACTAAGAAGGAGGGGGTGCAAAAAACTGTAGAGGGAAAAGGTTGGTTATTTTATGCCCTCTTATCAGCTGTATTTGCCAGTTTAACATCCATACTTGGTAAGATTGGGATTAATGGCATTGAATCTAACCTAGGAACAGCTATACGTACCATAGTTGTATTAATCATGGCTTGGATAGTTGTATTTGTAACTAAGAAACAAGGCGAAATAAAAATGATTGATAGGAGAAGTTGGCGATTTATTTGCCTATCAGGTATTACCACCGGACTTTCATGGTTATGCTATTATAAAGCATTACAAGATGGAGAAGCCGGGATTGTGGTACCAATTGATAAATTAAGTATTGTAGTCACTATTGCTTTTTCATATTTTGTTTTAAAAGAAAAATTAACTAAGAAGGCATTTATAGGTTTAGTGGCAATTATAGCAGGTACTTTAATTTTACTTATA
>USPX01000142.1 GCA_900556665.1 uncultured Eubacteriales bacterium | reverse complement strand
AATATAGAATAAAATGTTAATTCTCAAGAAGCATTTTATATTGCATAAGCTATGTAAATTGTGAGAAGTATATGGTATAATAAGCACGAAAATGCGCCTAAAATGCAACATAAGCATATTACGAAGCAAAATCTTAAAGAGGAGACTAGAAAGACTAATATGAGAAAAACAAAAATTGTATGTACACTAGGTCCATCAACACAAGACGACAATATTTTAAAACAATTAATGTTAGAGGGGATGGATGTAGCAAGATTCAACTTCTCTCATGGAACACATGAAACACACAAAGCTAACTTTGATAGAATTGTTAAATTCAGAGAAGAATTAGGCTTACCAATCGCAGCTTTATTAGATACAAAAGGTCCAGAAGTGCGTGTGTGTCAATTTAAAGAAGGTAAAATTACACTTAACAAAGGGGACCAATTTACACTTACATCAAGAGATGTAGAAGGAACACAAGAAATCGTAAGTATTACTTATAAACAACTACCAAAAGACGTTGAAGTGGGGACACCAATCTTACTTGATGACGGTCTTATTGAGTTATCAGTTATCTCTGTAGATGAAACAGATATCGTTTGTAAAGTACTTAACAGTGGAAACTTATCAAATAACAAAGGTGTTAACTTACCACAAACACGCCTTTCAATGCCTTACTTAAGTGAAAAAGACAGAGCAGATATTATCTTCGGTATTCAAACAGGGTATGACTTTATTGCAGCATCTTTCGTAAGATGTGCAGATGACGTTCTTGAAATTAGAAAAATCCTTGAAGAACATAACTGTCACTCAATCAATATCATCTCTAAAATCGAAAACCGTGAAGGTGTAAATAACATCGATGAAATTATCCGTGTATCTGACGGTATCATGGTTGCTCGTGGAGACATGGGTGTTGAAATTCCTGGTGAAGAAGTACCAGCTATTCAAAAAATGATCATTAAGAAAACAACAGCAGCTGGAAAACAAGTTATTACAGCTACACAAATGTTAGATTCAATGATGAAAAACCCACGTGCTACAAGAGCTGAAATCAGTGACGTAGCTAATGCGATCTATGATGGAACAAGTGCGATTATGTTATCAGGTGAAACAGCAGCTGGTTTATATCCAGTAGAATCTGTTCAAACAATGGTAAAAATTGCACTTAAAACAGAAGCAGATATCGATTATGTAAAACGTTTCAAACAAAAAGGAAACGAAGGACATACAAATGTAACAACAGCTATTTCTCATGCAACATGTACTACAGCACATGACTTAAATGCAGCAGCTATCGTTACAGTAACAAAATCAGGTAGAACAGCTAGAATGATTTCTAAGTTTAGACCACTTTCACCAATCCTTGGATGTACAACATCTGAAAACACATACCGTCACATGGCGTTAGTATGGGGTGTAAGACCTATCTTAATCGAAGAACACAGCAGCTCTGAAGACTTATTCTCAGATGCATTAAAATGTGCAGAAAGATCAGGAATGGTTTCAAATGGTGAATTAGTTGTTATCACAAGTGGTGTGCCAGTAGGTGTATCAGGAACAACTAATATGATCAAAGTTGATATCATTGGTGATGTTTTAATTTCTGGGACAGGAATTGGGACAAAAACAGCTTGTGGTAACCTTTGCGTAGCAAACAACGTACAAGAAGCTCTTGATAACTTCAACGAAGGAGATATCCTTGTAATTTCTCAAACAACTAACGAGTTATTACCACTTCTTAGAAGTGCAGCAGGTATCATCACAGAAAACGAAGGCTTAAACTCACATGCAGCTATCGTTGGTCTTGCACTTGATATTCCAGTAATCATCGGTGCTCACCATGCAACAGAAATCCTTAAATCAGGATCAGTTGTAACAGTAGATGCAGCTCGTGGAATCGTAGCTAGCAACTAATATAGATAATGAAAACCTTACTTAGCAGTAACTAAGTAAGGTTTTTTTATGCATATTTATTGTGATAATTATGTTTAAGAATAATGACAATCTAAGACATTTAATAAATTGAAAAGCAAAAATTAATTAGAAGGTTACAAAAGGAGGTAGCGTAAGAACAATTATAGTTTTACGCTACCTCCTTTATTGTATATTTCTTAGAAAATCATATGTGCAATTACTGCAATGATTGGTAATGTTACAAGTGTTCTTTCTAAGAAGATAATAAATAACTCACTTAATTTTACTGGGATTTTAGATCCAAGTAAGAGTGCACCTACTTCTGATAAGTAGATAAGCTGTGATACAGAGACACTGGCTACAATGAATCTTGTCATATCACTTTCAATGTTAGCTGCCATAATAGATGGAAGTAACATATCTGCAAATCCTGCAATAAGTGTTTGAGAAGCTGCCACAGCTTCTGGGACACCAAGTAAATTTAAAACTGGTACGAAAGGTAAGCCGAGTACTCTAAAGAGTGGTGTATAAGTTGCTAAGATTAAGGCAATAGTCCCGATTCCCATAACAACAGGAATTACACCAAGCCACATATCGATAACATTTTTAATACCATCTACTACAATACACTCAAATAGATTCTGTTTTTCAGCTGTTTCAACTGCTGCATTTAAGCTTTGGCTAAGCTTTATGCTGTGTACTTCATCTACTACCTTAGGTGTTGAACCATCAAATAAAATATCTTTTTTATTTGAGAGGGGTGGAAGTTTAGGTAAAATAATAGCTGCTACTAAACTTGCAAATGTTACTGTTAAATAGAATGGGATGAACATATCTCCAAGACCTACTGTATTAATAACGACTAAACTAAATGTAATAGATACAAGTGAGAAAGTAGTTCCGATAACGGCAGCTTCTCTTTGAGTATAGAAGCCGTCTTCGTATTGTTTACTTGTAAGAAGGACACCGATTGTACCATCACCTAACCAAGAAGCGATACAGTCAATAGCCGAGCGGCCAGGTAAGTTAAATACAGGACGCATAATTTTAACAAGTAAAGCACCAATAAATTCTAATAAACCAAAGTTTAAAAGTAATGGTAAAAATAATCCGGCAAAGAGGAAGATTGTAAATAATACAGGGAGCAAGTCATTCATTACCATTGAGCCTGTATCACTAGAAACAATCATTTCTACCACTGGAATATTAGGTAACATGTCGTTAGAAGCAAGTAAGATCAGGCTAATAAAGATAAAGCCTAATAAACGTACTACAGCCCAAAGCCATGATGGATTAAATAAACTATATAAAAATTGATTATTTGTGATGAATTTAGGTTTAAATAACTTAGTGACTAAAGTACCTACTGTTGATAGTAAAACAAGTATGAATAAAATACTTGGTATATAATTTGATAATAGGTTTTGTAAACTTTTAGAAAGTATAGCTACTGGAATTGTAATTGAACCGTCTTTTGGAAAAGGTACCATGAATAAAAAGATACCTATTAAGGATGGTACAATAAACTTAAGTAGCGCATGTTGTTTATGTGTATTATGCATATTATTGAAAGCCCCTTTAATGAAAATATTTATATCTATTAAGTACAATTTATTATATATGAATTAACATAAAAGTACAACAACAAATTACATAATTATTCAATTTAGTGAGTTGTTATGCAGCGTTGCGCAGTTTGGTTTATATTGAAAAGTTTGAGTAAATATCAATAAAAAGAGTATGGTCTAAAAGAAAGGATGACCATACTCAGGAAAGAATATTGCAAAACAGAACATAATAAGAATAAAGCAGTTAGATATAAAATACAAGGTTATAGGCGTACATAAAAAAATCGTATAAATATAAAACCCTTATTTTTCTAAAAGCTAGAGGGAAGTTTGAAAAAATTGTAATCCTATGATGTTTATTTTATAATATAGGAGTCGAAATGAATTATATAAAACAATTATAAAATATAGTTTGTAGTTAGAAACAGCAGCATAGTACAATTTGTAAAAATACTAATCTATATAAGGAGAGAATATGGGAAAATTTAAAGAGGCATTAAAGAGATACAAGTGGATTATAGTAAGCGGTTTATCTATTGCCCTACTTGCAGGCGTGATAACAGCCAATATAAAGTTATTCCAACTTATGAGTTATAAAATGCAAGCAAATACACCAGCTGTTATAGAACTAATGGAACGTGATCTTAAAAGTACTAAGAAACAAGATGGCTGGTATTTTTCACAAGGCGTGGAGTACTTGTTACAAGATATGAGTGACCAAACAAAAGGTTTTTTTGAAGGACATTTTACTGAGTTTATACCAGAAATTCAGGAGGACATCATTAAACAATATAATAAGCGTAATTTATTTTTTGCAAATAAAAACATATTAACAGATACTTTATTAGATAACCTAGATAATGAAGTTTATGCTGGATATTTTAAACGTTTAGATGAAGTCATGGTAGATGAAATGTTGGCAAGCTATTTTAAAGATAAAACAACTTTAAATGATGAGTTTGTGGATGAACTTTACAAAATTACAAGTATTTATCCAAAGCAATTAATATTAAATAAATTTAACTTCGATGTATATGGACTCTTAGTTTATGGTGATGAGAAGCAGTCAAGTGCTGAGGAAGCAACAAACGTAGATACGCCAAATAATGAGCAATTAAAAGTAGATAAAGGGCAGCAGTCAGTAAATACAGAAACTACACAAGCAGTGACTGTAGCCTCGGAACCTGCAAAGGTGCCAGAGATTACATTAGCGCAAAAGAAAGATACTATTTTCAAGAAACTAGCACCAGAGAAAGCAAAAGCAATGATTTTTGCTAAGTTAAAGACTAGTCCAATTCAGCTTGAAACACTTAAGGAATTAATGGAATTCTTAAATCGTAATAATATTATAGACACAAAAACATATACAAGCTTTAACAATATGTATAGCGAAGTACATTTAATTCGTAAGCAATATAGTGAGCTTGATAATAAAGAAGTAGATCTTAAGAATAAAAAGCAAGCTATAGAATTACAACTTAATGAGCCTAAAAAGAATATTGAAGCAAAAGAAGTAGAGCTTAAAAAAGCACAAGCAGCTGTAAGTGAGATAGAAAATAAACTTAGCAGTTTGACAGGATATGCCTATATGGCACTTTATATTGAAAAGGCTTATGGAGATGGGGAGTATGAAGCGTCTATTCCTACCACAGGATTATTTGGTAACTTCAAACCATCTAGTCAAAAGTATATTATTAAACTTACAACAAGCCAATTCTCAACACCAGGGGTGTACTATGTGAATATTACATTACAAGGTACTAAGGTGAATAATAGAGGAAATGAATATCCATATTATGTAGAAGTATCACAAAGTCAATTAGATCAAATCGCAACACTTCAGCAGCAACGTGAGGCTAAAGTAAATGCTGTAAAGAATATTCGTAGTGAAATTGCTGCCATTGAAGCTAAGATTGCAGCTATTAAAGAAGAAAATGGCTATGAAGCAGTAGATAGTGAACTTAGAAATATTGCAGTAGAGCGTGAAAACTATGCAGAAAAGTTAGATGTGCAGGCAGTAGAGATTCAACAACTTTTAAGTATAGGGCGTGTGCAGGTGAAGCTGGTAGACTAGCAAATAAGAAAAGAGAGTGTGGCAACTTAGGAGAGAATAAAAGAAAAAAGTTAATGTAATTATCTTGATAGTAAGTATAGAGCTTGATGTATTTATAGTATTAATATACT
>USPX01000141.1 GCA_900556665.1 uncultured Eubacteriales bacterium | reverse complement strand
TTTTCCTTGATATTTTCTCACATCTGATTCTGTTATTGCTTTAAAACTATATCCTGGTGTTGTATCCGTAAGTTTAATTTCTTCATTAGTCCCGTATTCCTTTAGTACAACACTGTCTTTATCTAACTTTAGTCCTTTAGGCAGCTTGTCTGTTATAGTGCTACCTTGAATATTCCCATGGTGTTTATTAACTGTAACAGACCACTCAATATACTTTACGTCCTTCTTTTCTTTTTCACTACCTTTTTTATCAACCCAATCAATAGTTACTTGTGTAGAAGCTTCTACCTCTGGTGTTAAGTTTTTACCAATTTCATCTGTCAATTTTGCTTTATTAACAAATTTATATTTAGAACCATCTGCCTTGCCCTTTAATATCTTATTATCAATAACAGTGCTTACAATAATTTTCTTCTCCTCATCAGGCTTTAGGACAGGAATGGTTCCCGCTAAATTGGTAAGTTCCCCTTCCTGACGCTCGTCCATCTGAAAGTCTTCCCCATCTATTGTTGCACTTACAAACTTCATTTCTTCACTTTTAAAATAATCTACTACTTTTACATTATTAAGTGTCTGATTATTTCCTCTGATATTAATCTCCCACTTAATCTCTCCCGTTTTCATATCAAAGTTTTTACAGGTTTTACTAATTGCAGGTATTGTTACATCTGGTTCTGGCGTATCTTCTTGACCTTTAAAGTAAATGGTAACTGATTTTTGATACTCTTCAATCTTAAATGTCTTAGTTATCTGTCCCTTTTTTCCGTCAGATTCAGTTACATTAATTTTAGCACCAAATTCTACTTCTGCTGTCACATCATCAAGGTCACATATTTTGCTATTAAAATTAATAAACGCTGTACTTTTTTCTTTATTAATTACACAAGTTCCTATCTTTATACCTGGTTTATCCTCCTCTCCTTCTCTTTTTACTTCGATATCGGTTGTACCACTTGTTACTTCAAAAATCTTTGGAATCTCAACTGTGATGCCCGTACTTGTAGTTACATCATAGTCTATGTTGTTTTCCATTTTCATAAAGAAATACATCTTGATTTCGTCCCCATTTTTCAGTGCATCTTCCTTTTGACTTCCTATTTTTATTTTCAAAATTATTCGTTTTTACCACTTGAAGTATATATGTTTTCCATAAATTTGAAGCACAAAAAGCAAATGTAAGCTTTACTATAAGTAAAAGCCTACATTTGCTCTTTTATCTTCTAATACTTTATTCACCTTTTACTAGTATGTATTTCTTAAAACGTTCCAAAATGCCTAATATAATTAATAGCCATCCTAATAAGATGATTAACTTAGATGCGTTAAGACGTTCGCCTAAATTTGGTAATGCTTCGTCTCCTACTAAAGCATCTTTGTTAGATTCTTTAATGATTGTTCCTTTATCATGTAACAGCTTATCATCCATAGGATCATCTAAAATGCTGGCACTAGCACTTTCATCTATGTTGCTATCCTCTTCAATCTGCTCTTCTTTGTTATCTTCTATTAAAGTATCTGATGGCTGCGGAACTATCTCACTTGGCTCTGGCTGCGTTTTAACAACTATAACCTTGATTGGCGTTGGCTTCGGTGTTGGTTTTTCTTCTGGCTGTGGTTCAGGAGATGATTGTGGTACCTTTTGATTAGGTACTTCAATCTTGATTATCTCACTATCTACTATCAAACCACCTCTTGTAGTTCTGTCTAGAATATAACCTTCAGGCGCCTTACTTTCTATTAAGGCAAACCAGCTGCCTACAGGTAAGTCTTCAAACCTTGCTTTACCACTAGCATCTGTTACTTTTGTAAATTCCTCACCTTTAATGATTAGCTTAAATTCTGCACCTTCTAGTGGCTTTTTAGTCTCCTCATCTAACTTAATCACCTCAACTATTCCCTTTTTCTCTTCTGGAGTTGGAGGTTTAGGTTCTGGGTCTTTACTTGTATCTTTCTTGTTATAAATTGTTAGTGCACTACTTGTAGTGATTTCACCACTTTGCGTACTCTCTTCCTTAATATAACCATCTGGCGGCTCACTTTCTTCTAATATATATCTTTCTCCAACTGGTAGATTTTTAAATTCTGCTAAACCATTTCCATTGGTCCTTTGACTAAATATATTATCTCCAACATATAAGGTGAACTTCGCACCTGCTAATGGCTTATTGGTATCTTTATCTAATTTTAGAACTTGGACATTACCCTTTTTATTTTCTGCTTCAGTTCCTGGATCAGAAGTAGATTCTTTTACATTATAGAATCGAATCTTAATAACTTGACTATCTACTACTAAATATCCTCTAGTGGTTCTATCTAGTATATATCCTTGTGGTGCTGCTGTTTCCTCTAGTACATATTCTCTACCTATAGGTAATTCCTCGAAAATTGCTTCACCATTTGAATTAGTTGTTGCTGTTGCAACCTCATTTTCCTCAAAACTAAGTTTAAATTCTGCACCTTCTAGTACTTCTTCTGTCTCACTATCTAATTTAATAACCTTAATCGTTCCTTTTTCTGGCTCTGGTTCCTTTTGATTTACTATTGTTATAACTTTTACTTCCCTACTTGTAAGCTTTATTAGCTGTACCTCACTACTTACTATATAGCCGCTTGGAGCTTCAATCTCTATCAGTTTGTATGCTTTATTTAATGTTAAACCTCCAAATATCGCTATACCTTGTTCATTGGTTATTGCTGTGTACTCTTCACCTTCGCCTACTAATTGGAACTTAGCTCCTTCTAAGACTTTTTCCTGATGAGCTGCATCTACTTTGATAATCTTAAGCGTTCCTTTTTCTGGCTCTGGTTCCTTTTGATTTGCTATTGTTATAACTTTTGTTTCCTTACTTGTAAGCGTTATTTTTTCAACCTTACTACTTTCCACATAGCCTTCTGGGGCTTTGCTTTCTGTCAATTCATAGTCCTTATCTAGTGTTAAGCCCTCAAATATTGCTATACCTTGTTCATTGGTTACCACTTTATAACTCTCGTTATCTCCTATTAATGTGAACTCTGCTCCTTCTAGGACTTTATTCTGATTAGCTGCATCTACCTTGATAATCTTAAGCGTTCCTTTATCTCTTTCATTGGTTATGATCTTTTCAAAGACTTCCTTACTTGTAAGTTTTATCGGTTCGACCTTACTACTTTCCACATAACCTTCTGGGGCTTTCGTTTCTGTCAGTTCATATTCTTTATCTAGTGTTAAGCCCTCAAATATAGCTATACCTTGTTCATTTGTTGTGGCTTTATAAGTTTTTCCATTTCCTTGTAATGTAAATTCTGCGCCTTCTAGTACTTTATCAGAATTAGCTGCATCTACTTTGATAATCTTGAGTGTGCCTTTTTCTCTTTCATTCTTAATAACCCTTTCTACTTCTTCAGCACTTGTAAAGGTTATTATTTCTGTCTGACTATTTGTTATATAACCTTCTAATGCTTTAGTCTCTTTGAGTTCATATGGTATGTTTAACGTTAAATCTGTAAATAAGGCGATACCTTCTTGATCTGTAACCGCTGTATAAGTTTTTCCGCCTCCTGCTAATGTAAATTCCACACCTTCTAGTTTTTTACTAGTATTTTCAGCATCTATCTTGATTACTTTAAGTGTTCCTTTTTCTTCTTTATTAGTAATCTTTCTTTCTATAAGCCCTGGCTCTGTGAACTCAATTAATTCACTTGTCTCTAGTTTTACATAACCTTTTGGTGCGCTCGTTTCTATTAATTCATATGGTATATTAAGTTTTAATTCTTCAAATAATGCTTCACCATTTTCATCTGTAGTCTTACTAATCTCTTGGCCATTACCTACTAAAGTAAATACTGCACCTTTTAGTGTTTCATCTTCCTCATTAACTTTAATAATCTTAAGCTTACCATCTGTTGGTATCTTTTCATTAGTTAATGTTGTTGCTATATTTTCACTATTTACTGTAATCCTGTGTCTTGTATCATCTACTATATAGCCTTCTGGTGCTTTACTTTCATATAAAATATACTCTCCACCAATAATCAGGTCTTCAAATTTTGCTATTCCTTCTGCATCTGTTGACATGGTCAAAGTATATGTACCATTAGTAAGTTTAAATTCTGCACCTTGAAGTTTAATTTCAGGATGATCTTTATCTGTTTTTGTAACTGTAAGTGTTCCACCAGGGTTTGTGCCAGATCCCCAGCTACTTGAGAAGTGTGTTTTGACTGTGACTGGTTTAGAGATTACTGTAAATGGTACGCCTTTTATCCCTTCTATACTTGCTTCATTCATATATTCTCCTGTTATTTTAGGATTCAATACACTTGTTTGGATTGCAATTAAATAGCATTCATCTATATCTCCTAAGTTGACACTTAGTGTATTGTCACTCTTCTTATAGTCCACGTTTTCAGCCGAAAGCTGTACTGGAGTTTTATCAAGCTTTTCAATATCACTAAATGTAAGGCTCTTAATCTGTTCATTGGCTACTGAAGTTTTATATATTTTTAGTTTTTCTAATTCTAGCTTTAGATCCTTATTTAATGTATCTATTACTTGCACATCCTCTAGTTTTAGCTGATTAGGATTCACTAGAATATACCAGTCTATTGGATTATCCTTTCCAACTTGCTCACCAAATTTCTCAATATAACTATTTATCACAGTCTTTTTTGCACTTACAGGCTTAATGGCTGCATAAATATCTTTACTATTAAGATTTGCACTATTATTAAAAATAGGATCCTCGCCATTGGGTTGGAATAATTCCTCTGTATCTACAACTGTTTTTAGTACAAATGTATTGGTCTCTTCAATTGTCCCTACATCATATTCGAGTAGTTGTCCTTCTTCATTATCCGTTATGATAGGATCTTCAAGATCTATAAGACCGCCTTGTTTCATAGCTTTTTTAATGGCATCCAGTCTCAATGCATCAGTCTCTTTCCACTCCTTATAGCTCTCACTTTTTAGCACTTGCAAGGTGCCTGGTACATACTTTTGATTTTTATCTAGCTGATCGATTAATTTCAAATCTTTAATTGGCATACCATTTTGGTTTACCACAATATACCAGGTCATCTGCTTAGTCTTGTTATCAAATTCTCCCGGTACCTTAGAAATCACTTCACTATTTACAAATGCTTTTGCAATTCCTTTAAGCTTTTGACCTTCTAGCCCTTCATATGTAGCAGATGCCGTGTTTGTATACGATATTTTAGAAACATTATTGGCATAAACCGCCTTATCGTCTATAGCTGTTTCAAACTCCAAGATATAACCTCTATTAAAGCTTGTGTGGTCTTGCTTATAAATAGAACAAGTTAGCTTATATCGTCCATTTTTTTGTTTTTCACACTTAGCTTCTGCCATCATCTCCGAGTTCCCTAAAGGTGTAGGTTCTGATTGAATACTCGTATTGCCGATTTTAAGCGTCTCAGGTACTAAGGTTAATCCTGCTGGTAATTCATCTGTAATATCAATACTTTCTACCCTTTTACTTCCTTTATTAGCGGAAATACTCCATGAGATTGTATGCCTATCTGGATTGTAGCGCAAAAATTTTTTCGTCATATGACTTATTGTCTCTTCTTTATAAGCATAAAACCACTTATTATCAAATCCTTCTATTCCTGCAACATTAGAAAATCCCATTTCACCAACTTCTTCATCTATAACATTCGTGTTATATTTGATTTCATATTTTCCATGTGCTT
>USPX01000140.1 GCA_900556665.1 uncultured Eubacteriales bacterium | reverse complement strand
GTAATGTGCCCTTCTAGGGCTGTGCAAACCACCAGTTCAACTGGTGGTATTGATTTTGTACAGATTATTAAAATTGTAGTTAAAAATTTAAAAAATATATGCATAAATGTATTGCAATCTTAAAATATAGGTCATAATGCCTTGAAAGTTTATATAAATTATTTTAAATATTAAAAGTAACACTTGTGTATATTAAGCAAATGTACTAAAAAAAGAGGGGAATTATTGTTACATATTTGGTATAAACGCTATTTGTTAATAAATTGTTCATAGAAAAGTAAAAGTATGTTTGTTTATTATGGGGCAGATTCAAGTTATAATTAGAGATATTTTGGATAAAATATGATACAAAAATACACTACATTTGAAATGAGATAGGAGATATTATGACTACTATTAACACAAAACTTATCAATGCACAAGGTTTACACGCTAGACCAGCTACATTATTCTGCAAAGAAGCAGCTCAATTCCAATCAGATATCAAACTTATCTGTGGAGATAAAGAAGGTAACGCAAAAAGCTTAATCGCTCTTTTAGCAATGGGTCTTACAGCTGGTGCTGAACTTCAAGTTGTTGCAGAAGGTGCTGATGAAGAAGCAGCTGCTAAACACATGGCAGACTTCATTGGTTCATTCCAAGAATAATTAATAGCAACTAGGAGGAATATCAGATGAAAAAAGGTATTGCAGCTTCTAAAGGCTATGCAATCGGTAATGTTTTCCTTTATGAAGAAAATGAAGTAATCATTACAGACGAAAAAGTAACTGATACAGCTGCTGAGCTTGCTAAGTTAGAGAAAGCAGTAAGCTTATGTAGAGAACAATTAGAAAAAATTAAAGAAAAAACAAGACAAAATGTCGGTGAGCATGAAGCAGCCGTATTTGAGGCACATATTCTTATTTTAGATGATCCAGAATTTGTTCTGTAGAAACTGAAATTAAAAACAATAGCACAAATGCGATTAAAGCTGTAGATACAGTTTCTAAAAATCTTGTTATGATTTTTGAATCAATCGATGATGCTTACTTAAGAGAACGTGCAGCAGATATCAAAGACGTTTCTAAACGTATGATCGCTAACCTTGCAGGTCAAACAGTAGGTTTAGAAATCGAAAAAGAAAACACAATTGTTGTAGCACACGATTTAACACCTTCAGATACAGCACAACTTGATAAAACAAAAGTTAAAGGTTTCATTACTAACATTGGTGGTAGAACATCACACTCTGCTATCATGGCTAGAACACTTGAAATCCCAGCTGTAGTTGGTCTTGGTGATATTACAACAAGTGTTAAAAATGATGATTTAATCATTGTTGATGGTATCGAAGGACTTGTTATTATCAATCCAGATGAAGCAACTGTTGCCGAATACAAAACTAAAATTGAAGCTTTCGAAGCAGAAAAAGAAGAACTTAAAAAACTTCTTGATGTGAAAGTTGTAACTAAAGATGGCAAACACATTGAAGTATGTGGTAACATCGGAAAACCAAAAGATGCTGATCAAGTTCTCGAAAATGGTGGAGATGGTGTAGGTCTCTTCAGAACAGAGTTCTTATACATGGATAGAGATTCTGCTCCAACAGAAGAAGAACAATATGAAGCATACAAATATGTTTTAGAAGCAATGAAAAACAAAAAAGTTGTTATTAGAACATTAGATATCGGTGGGGATAAAACTCTTCCTTACTTACCATTACCAGAAGAAATGAACCCATTCTTAGGATACAGAGCTATAAGATTATGTTTAGATAGAAAAGACATATTCAAAGTTCAAATAAGAGCTTTACTTAGAGCTTCAGTATACGGTAAATTAGCAGTTATGTTCCCAATGATTTCAGGATTAGAAGAATTCCAAGCTGCTAAAGAATTCGTAGAAGAATGTAGAGCAGAATTACATGCTGAAGGAATAGCTACTTCAGATTCAATTCAATGGGGTATCATGGTTGAAATCCCAGCTGCAGCAGTTTATGCTGATGAATTAGCTAAGCATGTTGATTTCTTCTCAATAGGAACTAACGATTTAATCCAATATACATTAGCTGCTGACAGAATGAGTGAAAAGGTATCATACCTTTACAATCCAATGCATCCAGCTGTATTAAGATTAATCAAAATGACAATAGATGGAGCTCACAAACATGGTAAGTGGGTAGGAATGTGTGGAGAGATGGCAGGAGATGAAAGAGCTATACCAACATTAGTTGAATATGGTTTAGATGAATTCTCAATGAGTGCTACATCAATCCTAACTGCTAAGAAAATAATAATGGAACAAGAATAGTCAATAATATTAAAAATTAATATAGAACACTCAAAACCCTAAGTTTTGGCACGAATTAATTCGTGCCTTTTTTTTATAAAAAAATAAGTTTTTATAAAATTAAATTATTTATTATTGAGTTTTAGGTAAAAATAATAATAATTTAAATAAAGGAGGTGTATTTTTTGTTAAAAGTAATAAGAAATATTGAGGTTTATGACCCAGAGTATTTAGGTAAAAAGGATATTGTTATATTAAGTGATAAGATTGAAGGATTATATGATTCTGTGAATATTCCTAAAGATTTTATAAACATACAAGTAATTGATGGAGAAGGGATGATAGCTGTACCAGGCTTTATAGATTGTCATGTCCATATAATTGGTGGAGGTGGTGAAGGTGGTTTTAGAACCAGAACTCCAGAATTACAATTAAGTAGTATAATAAAAGGTGGAATAACTACCCTAGTAGGGTGTATAGGAACCGATGGTGTTTGTAGAGATATGAAAGGATTAGTGGCAAAAGCTCATGCTCTTTGTGAAGAGGGAGTAACTTGTTACTGCTATACTGGGTCTTATGATGTACCTGTAAATACTATAACTAAAACCATAAAAAGTGACTTATTATTAATAGATAAAGTTATAGGTGTAGGGGAAATAGCACTATCAGACCATAGAAGTTCTCAACCAACATACGAGCAATTCGTTAATATAGTAGCTCAAGCAAGAGTTGGAGGACTTTTATCAGGAAAAGCTGGAATAGTAAATGTTCATTTAGGTAATGGGAAAAGAATGATTGAATATATAACTAGACTTATAAATGAAACAGAGATTCCAGCAAATCAAATAATTCCTACTCATATGGGAAGAAGTAGAGAGCTTTTTGAAGCAGGAATAAATTATGCAAAGGCTGGAGGCCAAATTGATTTAACCACATCTTCAGATCCTCAACATTTAGAAGAAGGAGAAGTAAGAGCTGGCGAAGGGCTTAAAAAGCTTTTGGATGCTGGAGTAGATATAGAAAAAATAACTTTTTCTTCAGATGGTAATGGAAGTATGCCATTATTTGATGAAAATGGAGAGCTTAAAGGCTTAGGAATTTGTTCTGTTGAAAGTCTTTTTAATGAAGTGAAGGAAGCTATAAAGCTTGGAGTACCTTTAGAGAAAGCAATAAGAGTTATAACTAGTAATGTTGCCAATGTTTTAAAACTATCTCATAAAGGATTCATATCAACAGGAAAAGATGCAGATATAATTTTATTAGATAAGAAAAATTTAGACATAAATTCTGTTATATCTAGAGGTAATATTTTAATGGATAATAAAAAATTATTAGTAAAAGGCACCTTTGAATAACAAAATTATAAAAATTAGATAATAATTATTATTTGTAACATTGACTTAATTTTTTAAATATAATATAATTGTAAATAATAAAGTACCCCTTAGGGGTATATCGGGAGGCGTATATAATGGTAAAACATATAAATGATCAAGATTTTAATACAGAAGTAATAGAAGCAAGTGAAGTAGTAGTTGTTGATTTCTGGGCAACTTGGTGTGGACCTTGTAAAATGATAGCACCAGTTATAGAAGAATTAGCAAATGAAATGGAAAATGTTAAGTTTGTAAAGGTTGATGTTGATAAAAACCCAGGTTCAGCTGGAAAATATCAAATTCAAAGCATACCAACTTTATTAATATTTAAAGATGGAAAAGTTGTTGATACTTTAGTTGGCTTTAGACCAAAGGCTGCATTAGTTGAAGCCATCAAAAAATACGTTTAATAAGCTTCTTAAGGAGATGAATAATTTTGAGCGAAAGATATGATATAGCTATAATAGGAAGCGGACCAGCTGGACTTTCAGCTGCATTAAATGCAAAAATTAGAAACAAAAAATTTATTCTTTTTGGTAATAATGATTTAAGTACAAAGCTTGTTAAAGCTCCAAAGGTAAATAACTATCTTGGGTTCGTTGGAAAAGATGGTATGGATCTTAAGAATCAATTTATGGGTCATCTCAAAGAGATGGATATAGAGATAACAGAGGAAAGAATAAATAGTATTTATGCTATGGGAGAATATTTCGCTCTTATGGTAAATGAAAAGATGTATGAAGCGACTTCAATAATCATAGCAACAGGTATTGAGTACACAAAACCTATGAAGGGTGAAGAAGAATTCTTAGGTAAAGGTGTAGGATATTGTGCTACTTGTGATGCTCCTTTATATAAAGAAAAAACTGTAACTATAATTGGCTATAATAAAGAAGCTGAAGAGGAAGCTAATTTTGTAAGTGAATTAGCATCTAAGGTTTACTATATTCCTAGATATAAGGGAGAATTTGATTTAAATTCAGAGATTGAAGTTATTAATGATATTCCTGTAGAAATACAAGGGGATAGTAAGGTTACTAAATTAGTAACTAAAAATGGTGAAATAGAGACTGATGGTATATTTGTATTAAGAGATAGCATATCACCAGGACAATTAGTGCCAGGATTAAAAATAACTGATGATCACATAGAAGTTGATAGATTAATGAAGACTAATATAGAAGGCTGTTTTGCTGCGGGAGATTGTACTGGTAGACCATACCAATATATGAAGGCTGCAGGTGAAGGAAATGTGGCTGCTTTAAGTGCAGTAGCATACTTAGACAGTAAGAAATAAAAAAAGCTAACACATTGTGTTAGCTTTTTCTTTAGGTAACATTAAAAAATACATGTTGACCTATACTTTTTTCTCCTGTCTTTTCGACGCCTTTCATCCACGAGCATGTAGCGATTTTAGGGTTATAAAAATATAATGCCTCATCTGTTGGGTCATATCCTTCTATGGCTTTTAGAACGGCATTATAGCTATCACCATCAGGTACTACGTCAATTTTACCATTTCTAACACAAGAAAAGGCATTTTTCTGTGTTATTACTCCATGAATTGTATCTGGAAATTGAGAATCCGTTGTTCTATTAAGTATTACTGATGCAACGGCTATTTTTCCATCAAAAGGTTCACCTTTACTTTCAGCATAAACTACTTGAGACATTAAATATATGTCATCTTTAGTAAGTGAAATTGTAGAGTTTGAACTTTGGAATACAGCAACAACTTCATTATTTGAATTACTACTTTGTTCTGCTTCAGGATTTGGCGAATTAGAAGCCATTTCTGTTAATTCTATATAATTATTTTTGGTTACATGCTCATTTGATAGAGAAAGCCCTAAAACTTCTTTCTCATTAAGTGTAGTGATAATTAATAAGGCGAAGGTGAAGATAAAGTAATTATAAATACTTTTTTTCATAAGAACCTCCTTTTAGGTAATTATTTTACTTTGTATATTGTAACCAAAAAAATAGAATTAATACTCCTATTTAATTTTTATTATAGTTATCTAAAGACTTTTCAGCGGCTTCTAAGGAATAGATAAACTCATC
>USPX01000139.1 GCA_900556665.1 uncultured Eubacteriales bacterium | reverse complement strand
GGATGACAACCCAATACTTCCATTATTTTATACAGCAACAGATGAAGAGATTGAGAAATATCGTTATCCATTTTTATTACAACTTCATTTCTTAGATTCACGTTTTAAATGTATTAAACGTGCCTTTAGAAATGACAATAATGTACTTGACCGTAGTATCTACGAGGACTGGTATTTTGCAAAGGTTAATAATGAATTAGGACGTATTTCTGATTTAGAGTTTGACGTTTATAATGGTCTTTTAAATAATATGATGGAAGAGCTTGAAGAACTTCCTAAAAAAGCACCAGATTTAATGATTTACTTAAAAGGTTCATTTGACACAGTGCTTAGCCGTATTATGAAGAGAGGTAGAAGTTATGAATTAGATGAAAACCTTAAAACTTACTATCACAAATTATGGTCAGGCTATGACGAATGGGTTATGAAACATTACCATGCCAGTGATATTCTCATCATTGATATGGATGAGTTTGATGTTGTAAATCGTCCGGGAGATAAAGCAAAATTAATTACACTTGTAGAAGAAAAATTAAATAGTCAAAGAAAAATGGCTGTTTAGTCATAGATATAAATAAGCTATAACATGAGACAAATCATCATGTTATAGCTTATTTTTTTATATAACATTACTTTTTTTGATGTCATGTGTAAAGACACATGTATTGATTAATTAAAACAAAAGTGCTATATTAGTTTAAAAGAGGAAACTAGAAAGGTGAGACAAACACTATGGAAAAAGAGCAACTCATAGAAAAAATTAAAAAATTAAAAGCAGAGAAAAACGCACTTATTGTAGCCCACTATTATGTAGATGATGACATACAAGATTTAGCAGATTATATAGGAGACTCATATTATTTAAGCAAGGTTTGCATGACAAGACCTGAGAAACTTATTATCTTTTGTGGGGTACGTTTCATGGGGGAAAGTGCAAAAATATTAAATCCAGAGAAAACAGTGATTATGGCTGAAGAATTAGCAGACTGTCCTATGGCACATATGGCTGAGGTAGAACGTATTAGAGAAGTTAGAAGTCAATATGAGGATGTGGCTGTTGTATGTTATATTAATTCAACAACAGAAATTAAAGCAGAATCTGATGTAGTGGTAACATCGGCTAATGCATATACTATTGTAAGTAAATTACCACAAAAAAATATATTCTTCGTACCTGATGAACATTTAGGACGTTATATTTCAAAGAAATTACCGGATAAAAACTTTATCTTTAATGATGGTTTTTGCCATGTACATACAAGCATTACACTAGAAGCTAAGCGCATAAGACCAGAAGCAGAAATTTTAGTACACCCAGAATGCAAGACAGAAATCGTAGATATGGCGGACTATATAGGCAGTACTTCAGGGATTTTAAAATATGCAACAGAAAGTGATAAAAAGGAATTCATTATTTGTACTGAAATGGGGATTTTACATCAACTTAAACTCGCAAATCCTGATAAGAAATTTTACTCAGTAGGACACAGACAGTTCTGCCCTAATATGAAACGTATCAGCATCGAAGATGTATATGAAGCATTAGAAACAGAAAGAAATCCGATTCATCTTGAAGGAAATCTAATAGAAAGGGCGAAAAGTGCATTAGAAAATATGCATGCACTGGCAAATTAATATGAAGAAGCAATATGATGTGATAATAGTAGGAACAGGTGTTGCAGGTCTTTTTTGTGCCCTACATTTACCTGAAACATGTAATGTTTTAATGATTACAAAGGATGCTTTAGATCAAAGCAATTCCTTTTTAGCACAAGGTGGTATTTGCGTTTTAAAAGATCAAGATGACTTTGAAAGTTATGTGGCAGATACAATGCGTGCAGGCCGTTTTGAAAATGACAGGGCAGCAGTAGAAACAATGATTCAATCTTCTAGAGAAGTAATTAATGAACTTATTCATTATCATGTAGATTTTGACAAAGTAGATGGCAAACTTGTTTACACAAAAGAGGCTGCACATAGTACCAATCGTATTTTACATCATAAAGACATTACAGGTAGAGAAATAACAAGTAAGTTATTAGCTGCTGTTCAGGAAAAATCCAATGTAGAGTTAGTACCATTTTGTACACTTCTAGATATTGTAAAAGATAATAAAAAGGTAAAAGGTGTTGTTATAAACCATGAAGGGATGCAACAAATCATAACAGGTGGTATTGGCGGACTTTTTACCCACAGTACAAACTTTAGACATATTACAGGAGATGGCGTTGCCATTGCCATTAAAAATGATATTACAGTGAAAGATATTCATTATATTCAAATTCATCCTACAACCTTATATAGCCAAAAAGATGGTAGACGCTTCTTGATTTCTGAGGCAGTAAGAGGTGAAGGGGCTTACCTTGTTAATAGTAAGGGAGAAAGATTTGTAGATGAGCTTTTACCAAGAGATGTTGTCTCAAGCGTTATTAGTAATGAAATGCAAAAAGAAGGTACAGATCATGTTTACTTAAGCCTTAAACATTTAGATGGGGACTATATTAAAAACAGATTTCCTAATATTAGCAAAGCTTGTGAAGAAGAAGGATATGATCTTACAAAAGATTTAGTGCCTGTTACACCTGCTCAACATTATTTCATGGGAGGTATTAAAGTAGACTTAAATGGGCGTACTTCTTTAAATAATTTATTTGCAGTAGGTGAAACAAGTTGTACAGGCGTACATGGGGCAAATCGTCTTGCAAGTAACTCTTTACTAGAAGGACTTGTATTTGCTAAAAGAGCTGCAGAAGAAATTATACGCCAAAGTAAGATGATGCAAGTTGTAAGTGAGGAAAATATAGAATATAATGAAATTTTAGATGTAGAATTAGTCGAAGAAAAACACAAACATTTACTTCTAGAGACAATCAAAAGAGAGGATGAAGACTTTTATGTTAGATGGTGTCATGAAAAATACAAATGTGGATGAGCATATTTTAGCGGCAATCAAAGAGGATGTTACAAGCGAAGATGTAACAACAATGGCGATTATGCGTCAGCCTAAACAAGGAGAAGCACAGCTTATTTGTAAAGAGTCAGGTATTCTAGCAGGGTTTGGTGTATTTAAACGTACATTCGAACTTTTAGGAGACATCACAGTAACAAGTACATATCAAGATGGGGACAACGTTCAAAAAGGTGACATTATTGCAGTATTACGAGGAGATATACGTGTGCTTTTAATCGGCGAACGTACAGCACTTAACTATTTACAACGTATGAGTGGGATTGCAAGTTTTACAAATGATTTAGTCAAAGAACTAAAGGGCAGTAAGACCAAGCTTTTGGATACACGTAAAACAACTCCTGGTATGCGTCTTTTTGAAAAATACGCTGTAAAGGTTGGTGGAGGTACAAATCACCGCTATAACTTAACAGATGGTATTTTAATTAAAGATAATCACATTGGGGCAGCAGGTAGCATTAAAGAAGCTGTAAGACTTTGTAAAGAGTATGCACCATTTGTACGTAAAGTTGAAGTAGAAACAGAAAGCTTAGAACAAGTTTTGGAAGCTATTGATGCTGGAGCAGATATTATTATGCTTGATAATATGAGTTTAGAAACCATGGCACAAGCTGTTAAACTAATAGATGGTAGAGCTGAGACAGAGTGCTCAGGTAATGTGAATAAAGAGCGTTTAAAAGCTATTGGAGAAATAGGTGTAGATTATGTATCATGTGGCGCTTTAACTCATTCAGCACCTATTTTAGATTTTTCACTTAAAAATTTACATCCAATAGAAGCATAAAGAGCCTTAGGAGGGTGTCGCAAAATTATTATTAACCTTGCGACATCCTCCTATTTTTTAAGGAGGTATAACGCTAAACGTACTAAAATAATGCATGAAGTGTCAAGTGATATGTGGATAATGACTAAAAATTGTGGTAAAATATGATTAATTAGATATATTATATACTTAACTAAAGAGGGGCTGAAACAATGAGTTTAATAAAGAAAATTGCAGTATTTGGATTAATTTGTATGTTAGGTACAAGTATGATTGGTTGTGGCAAACAAAGTGCAGAAACAGTAGCTACAGATGATACAAAAGCAGCTACAGAGCAAACTAAAGAGGATGATCAAGCTAAAGAAACAACTAAAGAAACAGGAAAAGATGTACCTATTGCTAAAATTGGGGATACAGAAATTCTAAAAAGTGAATTAGAGCTTCAACTAGGTTATCAAAAAGCATATCTTATGATGAGTTATGGTGAAGATTTCTTAACAACAGATAATGGAAAAGAATATGTGAAACAACTTAAGGGATATTTAGTAAATAATATCATAAATATGAAAATAGCAGAAATAAAAGCTGAAGAATTAGGCCAACTTCCTAAAGATGAAGAAATCAATAGTGCACTTGAAGAGCAAAAAACAACTTACGGTAGTGAGGAAGATTTCAAAAAAGCATTAGAAGAAAGTCAAATGACTGAAGATGACTTAAAGAAAGAAATAAAAACAGCACTTACAGCACAAAATATGAATACATACTTAGGAAAAGATGCTAAAGTAACTGATGAAGATGCAAAGAAATATTATAAAGACCATTTAAGTGATTACACAGATCAAGCTGGCGCAAATATTTCACATATTTTAGTAGCTACAGAAGAAGAAGCTAAAAAAGTTAAAGCAGAATACGATGCCGGCACAAGTTTTGCTGACCTTGCGGCTAAATATGGTACAGATGGTACAAAAACATCAGATGGTTCTTTAGGATTCATCGCTTACAACACACAAAACTATGATAAAGACTTTATGGAAGCTGCCAAAAAATTAGGTGAAGGTGAAGTATCTGATCCAGTTAAAACACAATTTGGTTGGCATTTAATTAAGGTAGAAGGCATCCAAAAAGAAGATGTTGTGAAAGCTTTTGAGGATGTAAAAGAAGAAGCAAATGCAGCTTGTCTTAAAGAAAAACAAAATAAACTTATTTCAGATCAACTTGAAAAATGGAAGAAAGAATTAAAAGTTGAAACTTACGATGATGTGATTGCAACAATAGAATAATGGGTAAGAATAGAAGGGAAAGTCAATGAAAAAAGGTAGAATTCAAAGTTTAGAGTTATTAAAAGCAACAAAGTTTTTAAGTCTTTATGAAGCAAAGTATAAAAACAAATTTAATGAAGATAAGAAATGGATTATTGCTTCACGTAAAGATGAAGCCACATTAAGTGCTCAGTATAATGGTGAAAAAGAAGAAAAGGTAGACGCAGTTGTTTTAGCCGCACTACATGAAGAGGAAGAAAAGTTAGTTGTGATTAAACAATTTAGAGTACCACTTAACGATTATGTATATGAACTTCCAGCAGGACTTGTAGATGGAGATGAAATGCCATATACAGCTGCAACTAGAGAGCTTAAAGAAGAAACAGGACTTGACCTTGTACAAATATATGAAAATAAAAGTAACCCAAAAGCATACTTCTCAGCAGGTATGACAGAAGAATCAGGTGCATTTGTATATTGTAGCTGTAAAGGAAATCTGTCAAAAGATGGGCTAGAGGCTGATGAAGATATTGAACCAATGTTACTTACAAGAGAAGAAGCAAAAGCACTTTTAGCAAGTGATGTTAAAATGGATATTAAGGCTTTCTTAGTGCTTCAAAGCTTTGCACAATTAGGGATGGATATTTTAAAATAAAATAGGTTGACAATTATAAAAAAAATAGTAAAATGACCTTAAGATGCAAAGGGGCATGAACGAATCAAC
>USPX01000138.1 GCA_900556665.1 uncultured Eubacteriales bacterium | reverse complement strand
AGGATTATTCAAAATAATACCCAATCCAAAACTCCCCTATAAGTTTAACGATTTAGACCACTTACATTGTAAGTGGTTTTTTTATTAACAATAATTTTTCTTTCCTAGTTAATTTCTTAATTGCATATTCTCGCCTCATAGCTTCTATCTTATCTTCAAACTCTTCAAAATAAACTAATTCAACTGGCAATCTAGCCTTTGTATATTTTGCACCCTTTCCATTTGAATGTGCTTTTATTCTTTTTTCTAGATTGTTTGTCCAGCCTGTATATAAACTATCATCACTACATCTTAAAATATAAACGTAATTCATACTTAATCTACCTATCCATAACTTTATTCTCTATAGATTATATATTGCTCTTAAAATAATTACAAAAAGCCACAGATTCTTTCTGTGGCTTTTCATTACATAATATTAAACTATTCATTATCATATAAATGGCAAGCTATTTTATGTCCATTCTTTTTTAATTTCAATTCAGGTTGCTCTTTCTTACATATATCCATACACTTAGAACAACGTGTATTAAATTTACATCCAACTGGTGGATTAGCTGGAGACGGAAGATCTCCTTCTAATATAGTTCTATCCATTTTAAAATCTGGATCTGGAACTGGAACAGCACTTAATAGCGCTTGTGTATATGGATGTAGCGGATTATCAAATAACTCATCCTTTGGCGCCATTTCAACTAAATTACCTAAGTACATTACACCTATAACATCAGAAATATATTTTACAACTGACAAATCATGTGATATGAAAAGATATGATATGCCTCTCTTTGCTTGAAGCTCTTTCATTAAATTTATTATTTGAGCTTGAATAGACACATCTAATGCACTAACTGGTTCATCAGCAATTATTAAACTTGGATTAAGTGCTAATGCACGAGCAATACAAATACGTTGACGTTGTCCACCTGAAAATTCATGTGGATAACGATCTATATGATAAGGTCTTAAACCACAATCTTTCATTATTTGCATTATATAATCTCTATATTGTTCTTTAGGAACTATATTATGAGCTCTTACTGCTTCACCAATGATTTCACCAACTGGCATACGTGGATCTAATGATGAATATGGATCCTGGAAAATAATTTGAATCTCTGGTCTAATTTTTTGAAGTTCTTTTTTAGACATTTTAAAAATATCTTTTCCATTTAATATAGCTTCACCCTCAGTAGGTTCCGTTAATCTTAATATAGTTCTACCTGTTGTAGTCTTACCACATCCTGATTCACCAACTAATCCAAATGTTTGTCCCTTTTTTATCTCAAAAGATACACCATCCACTGATTTAACATGTCCAACAACTTTTTGAAATACTCCTGCTTTTATAGGAAAATGCTTCTTTAAATTTCTAACTTCTAAAATATTTTCGTTACTCATGTTTTACCTACCTTTCTGCCTTACTCATAAAGATGACAACTTACTTCATGTGTTTCTGTTATTTTCTTAATAGAAGGATAATCACCAAAACATGTGTCAAAACATTTATCGCAACGATTTTTAAAGTAGCAATGATTTGGCATATTAATTGGATTTGGAACATTACCTGGAATAGAGTATAACTTCTCATTACCAGCATTAAGACTTGGTAATGACTTAATTAAACCAATTGTATAAGGATGCTTAGGGTCCTTAAATATTTCATGTACTGTTCCTTTTTCAATAACTCTACCGGCATACATAACTACAACATAATCACACATACTTGCAACAACACCAAGGTCATGTGTAATAAGCATTATAGATGCATTAATCTTATGCTTTAAATCACGAAGTAAATCTAAAACTTGAGCTTGAATAGTAACATCAAGAGCAGTAGTTGGTTCATCTGCAACAATAAGTTGTGGATCGCAACATAATGCCATTGCAATTACTATTCTTTGCTTCATTCCACCACTTAGTTCATGTGGATATCTATTAATTACTCCTTCAGCATCAGCTATTCCTACTAATTTTAATAACTCTATTACTTTTGCTTCTACATCTTTCTTTTTCATCTTAGGATTGTGTAGCTCTATTGGCTCTGCCAATTGATCTCCTATAGTAAATACAGGATTTAAACTTGTCATTGGCTCTTGGAATATCATTGAAATTTCATTACCACGAATCTTTTGCATTTCACTCATTGGAAGCTTTGTAATATCTATAGCCTTACCAGTATTTTTATTATTAAATCTTATTTCTCCACCTACAATTTGACCTTGTGGACCTTGTAATAATCTCATTATTGATAAACTTGTTACAGATTTACCACATCCAGATTCTCCAACAACACCAACTGTTGAGCCTTTAGGAATATTAAAAGATACCCCATCAACAGCTTTTACAGTTCCTGTATCAGTAAAAAAGTGAGTCTGTAAATTATGAAACTCTAATACATTATTTTCATTGCTCATAGTAGTTGTATAATAGGATTCAGGAACATTCTTTAATTTCTTTTCCTTATTATATTTTTTATACATCTTAGCATTGAATTTTTTTATCTCTTTCATTTTAGCTCTTTGTTGTTTTTTAAATTCTTTTTTAGTCATTTCCATTTAAGCTCACCTACCTTTTCATCTTTGGATCGAATGCATCACGTAAACCATCACCAATAAAGTTAAATGCCATAACTATAAATAGAATTAACATTCCTGGTGGTAACCAAATATTTAAATAATTTTTCATTATTACAGAGCTATTTACAGCATTAACCATGTTACCTAACGAAGCATATGGGAAAGCAAGCCCTACTCCTAAGAAACTTAATGCAGATTCTGTTAATATAAAGGAACCAAGATCCATAGTAGCCATAACAATAATTACTGGTGTAACATTTGGAATTAAATGCTTAAATATTTTACGTGGAACACTAAGTCCACATGCTTCGGCTGCTTGCATATAATCCATTTCACGAATTGATAAAATTTGCCCTCTGACCATTCTGGCAACACCTGCCCAGTTAAACACACCCATTATTAACATTAAGTAATAAATCTTCATTTGTGGCTTAACTCCAAATGCAGACATTAATGATGCAGTAACTAACATTAATGGGAAAAATGGTATACAGTAAAATATGTCTACTAATCTCATAATTATCATATCTACCTTACCACCATAATATCCAGCTACACCTCCTAGAGTTACACCTAATAATAACTCTATAATTGTTACTACAACACTGAATATAAGTGATATTCTTCCACCATACATAAGTCTAGTTAACACATCACGACCATCAGCATCTGTTCCTAAGGGATGCGCTGCTGACATAGGCGCCTTAACATTAACTCCTACATTTTTCTCTTTAATTTTATCTACTTCTGTCATTCTAATTTCTTCACCAGTAGTTTGATTTATATAAAATATTTCATACTCTCCATATGGTGAGAATAATGGTCCTACAAATGAGAAAAGAGAAATTGCTAAAATAATACATACTCCAAAAATAGCTAACTTATTTCTTAAAAATCTCTTCATTATTAATTGACCTGGAGTTTGAATTATTTGGTTTTGTTCAAATATATCTTCTTCTTCTTGATTTACTTGCTTTGTGTTTTTAATTTCTTCTGAAGTTAACATCAAAATACCTCCTAATTATATCTAACTCTCGGATCGACTACTGCATATAGAATATCAGAAATAAGTGTTCCCACTAATGTAAGCACAGCCATAAACATTAAATATCCCATTAAGAAAGGTAAGTCCTTACTACTAACTGCATCAAGAGCAGCCTTTCCTAATCCAGGAATAGAAAATATACCTTCTGCTATAATAGCACCAGCAAATAAACTTGGTATTGTTCCTCCAATGAATGTTACTATTGGTATTAATGTATTTCTAAATCCATGCTTATATATAACTTTTCTTTCTGCTAATCCCTTAGCACGTGCTGTTCTTATATAGTCAGCATTTAATACTTCTAACATATTAGTTCTAACATATCTTAGCCAACCACCTATTCCAGTAATAACGAACACCGTTATGGGTAAAATAAAATGATATCCTATATCTAATGTTAACCTAAAGCCTGTAAAATTCTCTCTAGCAGTAACCATTCCCGATAGTGGTAACCATCCTAATCCCATTGCAAAAATTCTTTGTAATACTGCCGCTAAGAAGAAGCTTGGTAAAGATATACCTGCTAAAGCTAGGAAAACAATAGCATAATCTGTTTTTGTATATTGTCTGTTTGCCGATAATATACCCAATGGAATGGCTATAAGTAACTCTATAACAAATGCAATAGCAGCTAGTGAAAATGATGTCCACATTCTACTTGAAATTACTTCTGTAACAGGTTTAGCATAAAGGAATGATGTTCCAAAATCACCTTTAAGAGCATTTTTTACCCAACCTACATATCCCTCAACAACTCCACCGTTTAAACCATAAGATTCTCTTAATAGTTCTTTTTGTTCTGCAGTTATACTTGGATTTCCTGAAGTCATTTGCTCAACAAAATCCCCTGGCATACAACGTAATATACCATAAATTAAAAAAGATACACCAAAAAGAACCACAATACTAATTAATATACGACGTATAATATATTGCTTCATAATACACCTCTTCCCTTCAATTTATTGCAATCTATATGTATTAAAATATGAGGATGCTAATTAAAACATCCTCATAACTAAATAATTTAGAATTATTTTAATTCTAATGAGTGAATTTCATTTACATAGTTATAATAAGTTGAAGTATTTTCTGGAATTGTATCTGTATTAACTGTATCAGGATTATAAATCCATAACTCTTTACGTTGATAAACTGGCATATAAGTAGCCCAGCTCATAATTTGGTCTAACTCTTCTGCAACTAATTCTTTTCTTTTATCAAAATCAAGAGTTTGCATTACTTGTTGTAATAAATCATCTACTTTAGCATCTTGTACCCAAGTTCTATTTGAACCACCAGCCTTTGTGAATTCACTTCCAAAGATTTGAGTTAAGTCACAGTCAGTAGAATTTCCCCAAGCTGCAACCCACATGTCAACATCATCATTATTCATACGGTTAAATAATATAGAACTATCAACATCACTAATTATAAGTTCCGCTCCTAATTCTTCCATATCAGATTTCATTTGAGTTAATATTGGTGTAGATGGGTGAGATGATGCACTACCTATAGCAACTTCTACACTAAGTTGTTCTCCATTCTTAACTAATTTACCATCAACTTGTTCATACCCAGCTTCTTTGAAACATTCTAAAGCTTTTTCTTTATCATATCCCCAGTATTCTTTAGCATCTTGTGGGTATTCAGCTAATGTTGGAGTCATTGGTCTTTCAATAACTTCAGCTAATTCACCATAATAAGTTGCAATAGCTTGTTCTCTTGTCATTAAGTGCATTAAACCTTCACGAACTTTTAAGTCTGGAACTCTCTTAGCTGAAATCGCAATATATCCATATCCCGGGAATCCAACTAAAGAATACTCAATTTCATTAGCTTCTAATTCATCCATTATTTCTAATGAAGCACTTGGATTTGTTATATCAATATCACCTGAAATAACTGCATTTACTTTTTGTTCTTCATCAATAACTTGATATTTAATATTTTCAATTTTAGGAGTACCTAAGAAGTAATCATCAAATTTTGTTACAGATACAACGTTGTTATTATATCCAACCCATTTATATGGTCCTGAACCCATTGGTGTATCATTTTTAGCTTTTACCATTGATAAATCACCTTTA
>USPX01000137.1 GCA_900556665.1 uncultured Eubacteriales bacterium | reverse complement strand
AAGGTGTTACAATTTAGTTAAATTTTCACAAATCTATTTTAAATTTCAAAATAATCATTTTTACTTTATTTTGCTTTTTATATATGTGATAATAATTATATTGAATTTTAATTTACATATTTAAAAAGGGGGGCTTCCTTATGGAATATGGTTCATCTACTTATGTACGCACTAATAAACTTGTTTTAACTTTGGTATTACTGATTAATATCGTTTTAACTTTAGGAAATTTTATTGAAGTCTTTAATGGAAAGAAAACATTTGCTATCGCCTTCACCTGTCTCATACTCACACTTATTAATTTTGGAACACTTTTTTATATTTATCATAAAGATCCAAATTCTACTCTCCTTAAGGAATTTAGTTTCTGGGAATTTTTAGTAGTTTATGTTTTTTCCTTATTCTCAACCCATACTACAGGTGTCTATATCTATATCGTGCCACACATCTTTTTATATTTCTTATACTTTGATGGAAAGTTTATTAGAAAAGTGGTTTCTATTGTCTATGCTTTTAATGTCTTACGTGTACTTTGGCTTATTTTTATTGTGAAGCAATCTGCACCTAGCGATATGACAGATTATTTAGTACAACTTTTTGCAATGTTTGTCCTTTGTTGTATTGCTTATTTAGGTACAAGCATTGCCAACCAAATGAATGACGAAAAAATTGCTGCTATTGAAACTAGTCAAAAACAACAAGCAGAAATTTTAAGTGATGTACTAGGTTTAAGCCGTGTACTAGATACTCAGTCCCAAGAAGTTTATACCGTTGTATCTAATCTTGAACACTCTAGTAATATCCTTACCACTACAATGAATGATATTGCCCAAGGCATTGAAGCTACAACGCAAAATATCCAAACACAAAACCAATTAACTCAAGAAATCCAAAATATTATTATAGATACTTCTAATGCCTCAAAAGTAATGACGCAAATCTCTTTAAATACCATTGATGAAATTAATAAGGGTAAAGAAATTGTTGAGCAGCTTAATCAGCAAACTGCTACTATGAATACAAATAGTGATACAGTCTATAACGCTATGCTTGCATTACAAGAGAAGGCAACGGAAATCGGACGCATCACTTCTGCCATTACTGCTATTGCAAATCAAACAAATATCCTTTCCCTTAATGCCGCTATAGAAAGTGCCCGTGCTGGTGAAGCTGGTAAAGGATTTGCCGTTGTTGCAGATGAAGTGCGTAGTCTAGCTACACAGACAAGTCAGTCTGCTACTACTATTTCTACTATTCTAAGTGAACTTCAAGTCATGGTAGAAGCTTCTGTAACCGCTATGCAGGACTTTAGAGCGACAAATAGCACCCAAAATGAACTCATTCAAAATACAGCAAAAATATTTAATAAAGCCACTACCAGTATTGATGAAGTCAATCACAATATTCAGCTCGTATCTAGTAAAATTGAAGCAATCCTTGCTTCTAATGACCAAATTGTTAAAAGCATTGAGGAAATCTCCGCAACAAGTGAAACCAATCTCGCTAATATTGAAGAAAGCTACACAGCCACAGAAACCAATACTGCACAAATCACCCAAACTAAATCTATCGCCCAAACCCTCTTACAAACTTCCGAGCAAATTCAAAAATATATCTAATTTATCATATTAGTCCAAAAGCCCTAAGTCATGAGGTTGACTTAGGGCTTTTAGACATTTTGCTTACCTATATTTTAAAGATTTTAATTTTCTCTTCTAACTGATTAGACATTTCAGTGAGTATTTCTGCATTTTTAGTAACTTGTTTGCTACTTTCTGCAAATAGGTTAGCTTGACTGGTCATGTCTTCTGAGGTTGATGCGATTTCTTGGGAGCTAGCGGCTTGTTGTTCAGAAATAGCTGCTAGGTTCATGGCAATTTCGTCGATGTTAGTAATTTGTGTATCTATGCCACTTAACATTTCACCAGCTTCTCCTATGTTGCTGTAAATGGATTTGAAGGTTTCTTCTGTACGATTAATGAGAGTGCCATTTTCATTTATTAAGCTGACACTTTCCTCGACTTGCTTAACAGCTTGATTAACCAATGTATTCATTTGACTAATTATATTGGTAATGCGTCCAACTGAATCTGCGCTGTTACTTGCCAGCTTTCTAATCTCTGTGGCAACAACGGCGAAGCCGCGACCTGATTCTCCTGCTCTAGCAGCTTCTATGGCAGCATTAAGGGAAAGTAAGTTGGTTTCTTCTGCGATTTCTCCTATTAATGTAATGATGCTTTTAATTTCATCAGAAGCATTTCCCACCTTGTTAATATCTAATTCTAATTGTTTAATAGATTGGTCTGTCGTTACCATAGATTGACTTAATGCCTGCATATCTTGGCGCCCCACTTCTGCTACCCTTACTGTATTTGCCATTTTTTCATTAGCATTTACACTTTGTGATTTAGTGCCATTTACGATGTTAGCAAGCTGGGTTGCATGTCCTGCAATTTCTGAAATAGACTCGGTTAGTTGATTGACTGTGGTGTTTAATTCATTCATGGCACTTGCCTGTGTAGAAGCTGTTTCTAACATTTTTTGTGCCACATTATGACTAGCTTTAGCCTGTCCTCTAATCTTACCAGCTGTTACTTTAATTTCTTGTAGCAGTGTACGCATCTTCTGAATAAATATACTCAGTTTCTGCTTCATGTTATCTTTTTTATCCTTCTCAGTACACTCTATTTCCATTGTGAAATCGCCATCCGTCATCACTTCAAGGGTATTTAAAGCATATTCCATACGGCTTACCACAATACCTACAACATATTGTAAACAAAGCGCTAATAAAAGAACTGTAATGGTACTTGCAATAATCATTTGAATTCTTAAGACATTTGTATCTGCCAAAGCCTCTTTCTTAGGTATATAACTTACTAAAATAAAATTAGTTCCCTCAATTTCTTTAAACGAAGTCATATTTCCCGCTATAGTGTCTGATCCATAGTCCTTATTATTTAATTTCTCAGCCACTGCACTTAAAAAGGCATCTGAGTCCTCATTTGTAAGCTTAGTATGTAGTTTATTTGCATCTTCATAACTTATAATTGTCTGATCTTTGCTGTCTATAAGTAGTGTTTGCGCTGTACCCATCTTAGTATAGGACTTATGAATCACCCTATAGGACAGCCTAAAAGCACAAACAACTAAAACTGTGACAATCACTGTTACAATGATTAAAATACTCCCTACTAATTGACGCCTTAAAGAAGATACTTTTTTCTTCTTTTCCAACATAGCACTTCCCCCCAATGCATTAATTTAGTTTTCTATAAATTATACATCATTGACTTTTATTATTTTGTCATTTTAGGTCATACTCGTATTATATTTCAAAAAGTTAAAGCCATCCCATTAATGCTTTTTATTTAATATACTGTATGCATCCAAAACCTTGGGCATTTTTCCCACCTAGCCCAGCTTCTAATGCTAATTGCAATAAGATAGGGTGCCCTTGTAACTTAAATTGTCCATTAAAGCCTACTATAACAAATCCCTTATAATAAACAATGGCTTTACTAAGCATTTTAGGTTTTAATACTGTAATTTTAAAATCATTCTCTGTAAATTCCTCCATCTTTAAACTTGGATTCATTTCTACAATTGACTTATATTTCTTAATCAGATTTTGACGTAAAATGTTTTCAAACTCGATATCTTCTGGTCCATAATATTTTGTTTTTTTCTTATCCTTCTCTAAAATTGTATTATAAGCTACAACAGGTGATAAGCTCCTTACGACTATTTCATGTCCTACTAACGGTTCCTCTTCTTTACTAATGCTAATAATATTTACTTCATTACGTCCTAATTGCCATACTTTACTTGGGTCCCTTAAACTTTTTTCTAGGCATTCTATAAAACGTACCTGACTACTGGAAATAATGATTTTAACTTTGCCTTCAAAAATCATCTCTTTTTTATTGTCCGTTAATGTGTATTTTCCCATAAGCTTTGAGAAAGTAAATAGCTTAAAGGATCTCCCCTCATAGACATAACCAATATCATGAATAAACTTCTGATATTCTTCATCTTCAATCCAATTTAAAATAGCTGCTTGCATGATGTGATTGTAATGTGTGGGTAAACTAATCTTTTTATGACATCCAAATGTTAAATATAGTTTCACAATATCCTCTCCTTTTATTCTTCAACCTAACCTGCATTTACTCTATAAGTTTATTTTGCTTAAATCCACAAAATTATAGTTTAATTATTAGTTATTGTAATCAGAATTTTTTATAATATTTTTACTTAATTATACCGATATCTAATATAATATATCAATTCTTATATAATATAAAAAGGAGTTTTGCAAATGGAATCTAAATTTTTTAGATAGTTTAGTTTTTGGGGCTTTTTAGTTGTTTATTTCTATAGTCTATTTTCTTCTTATCGTGTTGGTGTCTATGTTTATATCATCCCACATATTTTCTTATACTTTTTATATCTTGATAAAAAGTTTATGGGGAAAATTGTAAGTATAGTTTTGCCAGTTAACATTCTTCGTGTAATTTGGCTTATTTTCATTGTAAAACAAAATGACTTCCATTCACTTATAGATTATCTTATCCAAGTGGCTGCTATGTCTGTTCTTTGTGCTATTGCTTATGTTGGAACAAGCGTTGCCACACAACAAAATGATGAAAAAGTCCAAGCTCTAGAAAAAAGCCAAGCTAAGCAAAATGAAATATTAAACAGTATCTTAGAATTAGGTGTTGTCCTAGATACACAAGCTAAAGACGTTTATACTGTTGTATCAAATCTTGAACAATCTAGTGATATCTTAGCCACTACAATGAATGATATTGCAAAAGGTATTGAAGCGACTACTCAAAATATCCAAACTCAAAGTCAACTTACCCAAGACATCCAACATATCATTGTAGATACTGCTACTGCTTCTCAGAATATGTCTGAGCTTTCATCAGCAACAATTGCTGAAATTAATAATGGACAAGAAATCCTTAAAAACTTAGATACACAAACAGCTGCTATGAATACTAATAGTGATGCCGTTTATAATGCCATGATTGCTCTTCAAGAAAAAACTACAGAAATCAGCCGTATCACTGCTGCTATTTCAACCATTGCAAATCAAACAAATATCCTTTCATTAAATGCAGCCATTGAAAGTGCTCGTGCTGGAGAAGCTGGAAGAGGCTTTGCTATCGTTGCTGATGAAGTACGTAAACTTGCCACACAAACAAGTGCTTCAGCAAGTACAATTACTGCTATCCTTCACGAACTCGAAAGCATGGTACAATCTTCTGTAACTGCTATGACTGAGTTTAGAACAACAAATACATCACAAAATCAATTAATTCAAGATACACAATCCGTCTTCAACACAACTATTGATAGTGTAACTGAAGTAAATAAAAATATTCAACTTGTATCTGAAAAAATTCAAGGACTACTTAGTTCAACTGATCAGATTGTAAGCAGCATTCAAGAAATTTCTTCTACGAGTGAAGCTAACTTAGCAAACCTTCAAGAAAGCTATGCTGCAACTGAAACAAACAATGCACAAATCACTCAAACGAAGTCTATTGCTCAAATCCTCTTACAAACAGCTGAACAAGTTCGTCAGTACGAGTAAAAAAGTGAATTATTTCCTTTTGAAATAGTAGCAGCAACTGCTATCAACCCCTATATTTAGAATGGGTATCTAAAATAATATGAGAAAAGCAGGGAGGTAATTTTTATACCTTCCTGCTTTTTTGATTTTA
>USPX01000136.1 GCA_900556665.1 uncultured Eubacteriales bacterium | reverse complement strand
CTTTCATTCTTTAAAGATGACAAGCTTATTCTTCGTGAATATTTCCGTTCTTATGATGGAACGATTTCTAAAGGAAGCCGTTGCTTAAAAATTGTAAGTAGAGATTGGAAAGGTGTCATTGGTGGCAGTGATTATACATTAAATCTTAAATTTGATAGTAATGATGGGGAAAAAATATTTGGTATGGGACAATACCAACAGCCTTATATGGATTTAAAAGGAAGTGTACTTGAACTTGCACAACGTAACTCACAAATTTCTGTACCATTTTACATGTCTTCTTTAGGTTATGGGATGCTTTGGAATAACCCAGCAGTAGGTCGCGTGACTTTTGCAAATAACTATACAGAATGGATTGCGCAGTCTACGAAAGAAATGGATTACTGGATTACAGTAGGGGATACACCTAAAGCAATAATGGCATCTTATACAAATGCAACAGGGCATGCGCCTATGTTCCCAGAAGATTTAATGGGACTTTGGCAATGTAAATTACGTTATCGTACACAAGATGAAGTGCTTACAGTTGCCCGCCAGTATCAAAAAGAAGGCATTAAAATTGACCAAATCGTAATCGATTTCTTCCACTGGACAGTACAAGGGGATTGGAAATTTGATAAGAAATATTGGCCAGACCCTAAGGCGATGGTAGATGAGTTACATGCAATGGGCATTAAAGTCATTGTATCTGTATGGCCATCTGTAGACCGTAGAAGTGAAAACTTCTATCCAATGGCAGAAAGAGGTCTTCTAATTAGAACTGAACGTGGGGCTATGCAAACTTATGATTATCAAGGAGATTGTGTAGAAATTGACCCATTTAATCCTGAGGCAAGAGAGTATGTATGGGAAGTTTGTAAGAAAAACTACTATGATTTAGGCATAGATGCGTTCTGGTTAGATAATTCAGAGCCTGATTATGGGGTGTATGATTTTGACAACTATCGTTATTATGCAGGGCCAGCACTTCAGGTAAGTAATATGTATCCTCAAATGTATAGCCGTATTTTTTATGATAAGATGAGCCAAATAGGTGATGGCAATGTTGTTAATTTATTACGTTGTGCATGGGCTGGCAGCCAAAAATATGGCAATGTAGTTTGGTCTGGAGATGTGCCAAGTACATTTGAAGCCTTTAGAGATCAATTACAATGTGGTTTAAATATGGGACTTGCAGGTATTCCATGGTGGACAACAGATATTGGTGGTTTTATGACGGATGATGTAAATGATCCTGACTTTAGACAATTACTCATACGTTGGTATCAATTTGCAGTATATTCTGCAGTACTTCGTATGCATGGAGATCGTGGACCATACAATATCCCAGCTCTTGATGATAGAGACTTTGGTGGAGGCTATTTACATACAGGACAACCAAATGAACTTTGGAGCTACGGCGAAGATAACTATCGTATCATGAAAAAGTATTATGATATCCGTATTGCAATGCATGATTACATTAAAGATTTATATCAGGAAGCACATGAAAATGGTTCACCACTTATTCGTACCATGTTCTATGAATTCCCAGAAGACAAAAAATGCTGGGAACTCACAGATCAGTACATGTTTGGTAGTGAATACTTAGTAGCGCCTATTCTTCATCTGAATGAGTTTGGAAGAGATGTTTATTTACCAGCAGGTAAATGGGTACTTACTTCTGATCAAACAGTATTTGAAGGAGAACAAGTGGTACATGTCAAAGCACCTATTGACTATATGCCAGTATTTAAAAAGATGCTTTAGAAGCACATTAAAAAGCTGCCTATGGAGAAAAAACATAGGCAGCTTTTTTAATGTGGAAGGTAAAGATGATTGTACATAGGAAATGTAAATATTATAATATAAATATTGTAGAATAGTTTGACAAAATTAAACTCGCTGAGTGAGTAGAAAAAGGGGTAGAGTATGCAATATAAGATTAACCATGGCTGTGTAGCATTTGCTGCAGATGTCATATTACAAGATATTAATTTTGAAATAAGAGATACAGAGAAGATTGCAGTAGTAGGAAGAAATGGTTGTGGGAAAACTACATTACTTAAGCTTATTTCAGGGGAAGTAGATTTAACAAAAAGAGATAGTGATGAGGATATTTTCATTGCTAAATCAGGTAATCCAACTATTGGTTATTTAAAACAAATGACTTTTGAAGATATGCATTTATCTATGGAAAAGGAGATTCGTAAGGTCTTTAGGCCTTATGAAGAGATGCAAAAGGAGCTGGAACAAAAGCGTCAAAAAATGGAAGAAGACCCTAGTGAACAAAATATTTTAGCTTATACCAAAATGGAAGAGCATTTCACAGATATTGGGGGCTATTATTACGAAAAAGAATATGAAACCATGATTCGTCAATTTGGTTTTTCACAGGAGGATAAGTTAAAACCTTTAAGTGCTTTTTCAGGGGGGCAACAAACTAAGATTGCCTTTATTAAAATGTTACTTGAAAAGCCGGATATATTACTTTTAGATGAACCAACTAACCACTTAGATATTGAAACAATCAAGTGGTTAGAAAATTATTTGAAAGGCTATAAAAGAGCAGTAGTCATCGTATCCCACGATAGAATGTTCTTAGATAATATTGTAGATGTGGTTTATGAAATCGAGTATGGTAAGACTAAACGATATAAAGGGAATTATTCTGCATTTATGGAGCAGAAGAGAAAAAATTGGGATAAACAAGCCAAAGACTATGAATTACAGCAAAAGGAAATTGCTAGACTTCAAGCTATTGTAGATAAGTTCAAACATCATCCAACGAAAGTTTCTATGGCACGTTCTAAGATGAAACAAATCGAGCATATGGAACTTGTTGCGCCACCGGAACGTTATGATAATAGGACTTTCCATGCGCACTTTAATCCTGAAGTAGAAACAGGTAAAGAAGTACTCACCGTGAAAGATTTAGCTATTGGTTATGAAGCAGGCAATGTGCTTTCTACAGTGAATATGCGTTTAGAAAAGGGCCAAAAGATAGGAATTATAGGTGGCAATGGCCTTGGTAAATCAACTTTCTTAAAAACAGTCACAGAGAAATTACCAGCTTTAAGCGGCGAATATCAGTATGGGATTCGTGTAAAAATAGGTTACTTTGATCAACAAATGGCACAATATACTAGTGAAAAACAGGTTATTGATGATTACTGGGACGAGTTCCCTCAAATGACACAAACAGAAGTGAGAAGTGCATTAGGCGCCTTCCTCTTTACAGGGGATGACGTCTTTAAGAAGGTTAGCATGCTATCTGGTGGAGAAAGAGTCCGTTTAGCACTTTGTAAAATCCTTACAACGAAGCCTAATTTTTTAATATTAGATGAGCCGACTAATCATATGGATATTATAGGTAAAGAAACATTAGAGCAAATGCTTAAAGATTATACAGGCACTGTTTTATTTGTGTCTCATGACCGTTACTTTATTAAACAAATCTCAAATAAGCTTTTAGTTTTTGAGCCAAATCGTCAAACAGACTTTTATGAATATGGCTATGAAGAGTATTTAGAGAAAAAGGCAAGAGAACTAGAAAATGAAGGACAAGACATTAAGAAAACAGTAACAGGTACGCCGCTACCTATGGCTAAAGCAGTTAATAAACCAGTTATGAGTCAAAATAATAACCCAGGTAAAGAACGTGCTAAGCTGGAAAGAAAGGTTAAAAGAGCAGAAGAAAGTGTGGTAAACTGTGAGGCAGAAATCGATGTATTAAAAGAAGAATTAATGCATCCAGAAAATGCTTCTAACTATGCAAAGCTTGGAGAAATTCAAGACAAGATTGATGAAAAGGAAGAAGAACTATTTATGCTTATGGAAGAATGGGAAAACTGCCAACATATACTAGAAGCATATGATAAAGAGATGAATAGTTAAAAATATATTAACGAAGTAAGTAAAGATAAATAGTTATATATAAGGAGTTGCCTATAAGTTTTAAGGGCAGCTCTTTTAGTATATGTAAAGGGGAAGGTGAACTGTATTAAACGGATATATAGGACAAGTGAGGTTGCACAAATGATGCACATTCATCCTAATACGGTAAGAATGTATGAGGAACTAGGATTTATTGCAAAGCCTTTACGAGAAGAAAATGGGTATCGTATATTTACAGATTTACATATTGCCCAATTTCAAGTGGCGAGAAGAGCTTTTCAAATAGAGGTAATTCAAAATGGATTACGTAAGAAAGCTATTGAAATTGTAAGATTAACGGCCAATTGCCTTTTTGAAGAAGCCATTAAAGGCGCTAAGGAGTATATAGAACTCACTATGAAAGAAATCGCACATGCCAAGGAAGCAGTAGATATAGTAAATAGGTTATTACAAAGCCAGCAGCAAGAAGATGAAATATATTTAAAACGCAAGGAAGCCTCGCAGTTATTAGAGATAACAATGGATACCCTACGGAATTGGGAAATGAATGGGCTTTTAAAAGTAAAAAGAGAGGCAAATGGTTATCGTGTTTATACCCAATCAGATATTAATAGGCTTAAGATTATTCGTGTACTAAGGTGCGCCAATTATTCTTTAGCAGCAATTTTAAGGATGTTAAATAAAATGGATTTAGATAGTCATACAGATATTCAAGATGCTTTAGATACACCGGATGAAGCAGAAGAAATTATTTCTGTATGTGATCAGCTCATTAGTTCATTAAATTTTGCAAAGGATAATATGATGAATATTAAAAATCAGCTTATTGAAATGAAAGAAAAATATTAAACCCTCCACTATAACACCAGACTTTTGTTTGGTGTTATTCTTTTTGCAGGCTTTGATTTACAAAGATAGTAGCATTAAAGGAGGGAAAATAAGTGGAAGAAGTGATTTGTGTATCCAATCTTTCTAAATCTTATAGTGGTAAAGAGGTATTACATGCATTTGATTTACATGTGAATAAAGGAGAGGTAGTAGGACTTTTAGGGCCAAATGGTGCAGGAAAAAGCACATGTATAGAATGTATGTTAGGCACAAGAAAAAAGGACTTTGGAGAAATAAGCATTTTAGGATTAAATCCAACTAAAGAAAGAAAAAGGTTATTTCAAAGAGTAGGTGTACAATTTCAAGAAAGCAATTATCAAAGAGAGATAAAAGTAAGGGAATTATGTGAAGAAACAGCCGCATTATATAACCAGCCCGAAAATTGGCAGCAATTACTTACAAGGTTTGGCATAGAGGAACATATAGAAAAGCAGGTGAAGGACTTATCCGGTGGACAAAGACAAAGATTATTTATTGTTTTAGCACTCATACCAAAGCCAGAAGTTATTTTTATGGATGAACTAACAACAGAACTGGATGTTAAAGCTAGACGAGAGGTGTGGCATATATTAAAGCTACTTAAAAAAGAGGGAATGACAATGCTGTTAACTTCTCATTTTATGGATGAAGTAGAGGCCTTATGTGATGTGATTCTTATATTAAAAGATGGCAAAGTTATATTCCAAGGAACGGTGCAGGAAGCTATAAAAAATAGTCCTTATGAAAAGTTTGAAGAAGCTTATTTATGGTGTGTGGGAGAAGAAATAAAGGAGGAAAGTGATGAAAACATTTTTTAAGATGCTTAAGGTAGAAGGAAAGCTCTCTATAAGAGATATGAATATGATCATATTTGCAATTATAATGCCACTTATTGTACTTGTGGTATTGGGAATTATTTATGGTAATAAGCCTGCTGCTGAAGGGGCAAATTATACATTCCTAGAACAATCCTTTGGAGCCATATGCAGCATTGCTATATGTGCAGG
>USPX01000135.1 GCA_900556665.1 uncultured Eubacteriales bacterium | reverse complement strand
TAACATAAGTGTTAATATAACAAGACCACATATTACAATCCAATATAATATACTCGTCAAAAAGTCTGTTTTTAATTTTCTCACTATTTATCACCTCATAGCTATTATATACACGCTTTTTATTAAAATCAATATATTTTTATCGTTTTTCGATATATATTTATTGTTTTTAAGATAACTTAATTATCTTGAAAGCAAGTATAGCATTCGGCTTACTTATAGTTATATATAAGAATAGCTGTCGCATTTTTTTGCAACAGCCACTTTTATTCCTACTAAGTACTTAATTTAAGAACCTCTTTAGTGTTTTATCATATAATGATTATAGAATTTTATCCTGCGTATAGTTTACTCTAAAACGTAAACTTGTCCACTGTTTACGTTTTAGAGTAAACTCAAAATATGATGATGGGGGCTATAATGAACTATATCACTATGCTTTTTGATATTAAAAATTCTCGTGCCTACCCAAATAGAACTGCACTTCAATATCTTTTAATAGATTTACTAAAATGTGGTAATCATCAGTTTACCGAAATCTTAGCTGCACCTTTTATTATCACTGTAGGTGATGAATGGCAATGCTTACTTAAACCGGATTCTAATTACTTGCAAATCATTGATTTTTTCAAATCAAATTTGCCAAACGACATTAGTTTTTATACAGGCATTGGCATTGGTCCCATCACAATTTCTAACTTCGAACTGACTGTAAATCAATTAGACGGTCCCGCCTTTTATTTAGCTAGAGAAGCACTTTTATACGCTAAGCGCAAAAAGCACTCCCTAGTTATTTTATCCGTTTAACACCTATGCCTTACTTACCAAAAACCAATACTTTAATAATATTCCCACCTATAATGGCGATAATAAAGCTTAGAGAATTACCAATCAAAAAATACTCTGCAAACCGGTCTTCCTTTAGCTTACTTAAACGCGCAATGGATTTAGCCGTTAAGATATAACCTATAAACTGCGGCTGATTCATTAATAGTGCACATAAAATTAATATACGCTCTAACACACCAATAATATACCCGCCATGCTGTATTTCTTTTGTAGCTTTAGTCTCATTATGTACTGCATCACTTTTTTCTTGTGGTTTTAAAATGATAACTTCCCCCGAGGTTATAGCCGGACTTTTATACTGCTTATGATCAATATGACCTATAATCTGTGAAATCAAAATTCCTGCAAAAAAGGTCATGCCTATAAAGTTTATCCCTATCCAAATAAGCCGCTCCTCCTGCATAGCCTTCATAGGTGACGTTATAAATTGCATAATCAGTAAAGTCACTTCATTATCGTACTTGATAAATCCAGGGTAATTGATAAGTCCATAGCATTTAATGAGGGCATAAAAACTTATAAGATGTGCCAGCTGATCTATAAGAAAAAGCCATATTTTTTGCATAGCTTGAAGGTAACTATAGCTGACCTCTACCTTAAGCGTATCAATAATAAAGTGACTAAGGGTAAATCCTAGGATGATGAGGATTAACCATATATCCCACTTTATCTCAATAGCTTTAAAAAACTTAGGGCTAATCCTTTGGTGAATCAGTACATTATTAATACCTATACACGCTGTAAGTGTTATACCATGAATGCCTGCATGAATTAAATTTCCCTTGAAAGTATGCATAAAAATTTGCTGCATGATTGGCCACTTCACTTCACGTTGCCTTGACCTATTTCTTTCATAATGTGCCCTACTTCTTTTTAGGATTTGATTTAAATCTTTAGGAAAACGCATTTGTATAATCTTTTCATTCTGTAAGACAAAATCTCCTATCAAATGGGCTAAAAGCATTAACAAACTAAGCCGCAGCTCTATCATATTAGATTCCCCTTTTTAGATGTAATTCATATCCTTTTAACAGCTTATAAATCATTTCTTTATTGGCCTTCATAAGCCAATAGTTAGATGCTCTAAGTCTATTTGAAACATTACTCTTACTAATCTTTTCTTTATCTTGTACCGCACTATAGCTTCCTAACTTTTTATACGCTTCGATAACTTGTTTTTGTACTTTCGTCAGCTTCTTTAAATGCAACTCATTATTTTGAATGACATTATTAATCATTTCTTCAAAGTCTATGATTTCCCTTTGGTCTTCTACTTTTCCTTGGTCTTCTACTTCCCCTTGAGACTTCTTATGCTTTAGGGCATGTGGACCTCTTAAATAAACTTTACAATCCTTAGTCGGAATCACTCTGTTATAGGCCTTCTTATTACGCTTTGCAATATTGAGTCCTTCTCTGGCTAGTATAAAAGCCTGTCCGTCCATCTCTCTTGTATCCATTGCTTCGTCTGTACTTATAGTGCCTATCCCTATACCGCAATAACAGCCTAACCCTTGTGCATTAAGGTATTCTTTAATTGCCATATATACGTTATAGCTTTCTTTAACCTCTCTTAAAACAACTTGCCATTCATCCCCCAATGTAATAGTAATAGGTGCTACTAATATAGATGTATATTCATCTGAAAGTTCCTTTAAGTATACTTTTAATGCTTTTTGAAAAGCTTCTCTATTTATAATTTTTCTAGAATCTATAATATCTATATTCATCACACTATAAATCTTCATCCTATGTTCCTCCCAATGCCCTAAATATGTAGACTTTCACAATATCATTATTATATAAGTATAACGCTAATTCTGTTTTTTAAACAGCACTTACATTCCTTAAGCTACTTATTGCACTCTTTCATGCCACTTATTATAATTATTTAAAAATACAATCAATAAGGAGACGCAAATGATTACAACACTTTTACTTATTCGTCATGGCGAAACCCCTTGGAATACCTTAGGTAAAATCCAGGGGATACATAACATTGATTTATCCGAAGCTGGTATTATGCAGGCTAAGCAGCTGTGTAACCGTTTACAAGGCAAATTTGATGCCGTTTATTGTAGCCCATTAAATCGTGCTTATGAGACAGCACGCATTTTATGTGAAAATAGCAAACTCACACCTACAAAAATAGAAGATTTACGTGAAATAGACTTTGGCTCTTGGGAAGGGCTTACTTTTAAAGAGGTAGCTGCAAATTATACGGAAGCCTTTAATAACTGGAAAACAGATGATCTAAAAGGTGCTATGTATGATGGGGATGGTAGCATTTATAATGTAAGTAAGCGCGGTAAAAATTGTATCGAAAGCCTTATTAAAAAACACCCAGGAGAAACTATCGTCATCGTATCTCACGGCGGCTTTATTAAAGCTTCTCTCATTGGCCTATTTAACTGGCCAATGTCTATGTATCATCACTTTGCTCTAGGCAATACTTGTATGACTACTATTCACTTCAATGATGCCTTAAGCCCTATGCTTTTAGGCCTTAATGATACAACTCATTTAACAAGGGCAGTCCCTTCCGTTTAATTTAAATCAATACAAAGTGGGTGCCACAAAATGATTAGTCATTTTGTGGCACCCACTTTCCTAAACTCTATTTTTTTATATTCTAGTTTCTACTACTGCCCTCATTAGCATTGCCATTTCCATTGCCACAAATTATAACCTTAGCAGTTGGTCTAGAAATTATTAATCCTACAATAGCTACTATAGCAATCCAGAACCATTTTTCTTCATAAAATTTCTTTTTAGTCTCTTTTGTTTCTACTACACTTGTCATAACCTCTTCATCTTTTCTATCTCTCATATGCTCTCCCCCAATTTAACAATTATTTATTGTGCTGAAAAAACTTTTTCTATATATACCCTTTATTTTTGGTATATCTTGCTTTAAAATATAATGATAGCAAATATTTTGTAAATCACAGGCATATGTGTAGCATATTCTAAGGATATATTACTTAAAGGAATCTGCCTACTTCGCATTTCCTTTGCTAATATATCCTTAGAATACTAGTATTTACATATATTTATTATAATATTTTTCAAATAATTTGGAAATACTTTAATATATTTTTAAAGAGAGGTAGATTAATATGTCACTAGAAAACAATAATGCATCTAACTTTATTAGAACCATTATTACTGAAGACTTACAATCTGGTAAACATAAAGAAATTATTACTCGTTTCCCACCTGAACCAAATGGTTACTTACACGTGGGACATGCTAAATCTATACTTTTAAACTTCGGTCTTGCTGAAGATTTTGGTGGAAAAACTAACCTTCGTTTTGATGATACTAACCCAGTTAAAGAAGATACTGAATACGTTGAATCAATTAAAGAAGACGTTGAATGGTTAGGCGTAAAATGGGATAAACTCCTTTTCGCTTCTGACTACTTCGAAGAAATGTACAATCGTGCTGTGCTTCTTATTAAAAAAGGTAAAGCTTACGTATGTGATCTTACACCAGAAGAAGCTAAAGAATACCGTGGAACACTTACAGAGCCAGGTAAAGAAAGCCCATACCGCAATAGATCTGTAGAAGAAAACCTTGACCTTTTCGAACGTATGAGAAAAGGTGAATTCAAAGATGGTGAAAAAGTATTACGTGCTAAAATTGATATGTCATCACCTAATATGAACATGCGTGACCCTATCATCTACCGTATTGCTCATGCAACTCACCACAATACAGGTGATAAATGGTGCATCTATCCAATGTATGACTTCGCGCATCCACTTGAAGATGCTATCGAAGGTATCACACACTCTATTTGTACACTTGAATTCGAAGCTCACCGTCCACTTTATGACTGGGTTGTAGAAGAATGTGAAATGGAAACTAAACCTAGACAAATCGAGTTTGCTAGACTTAACATTACAAACACAGTAATGAGTAAACGTAAACTTAAACAACTTGTTGATGAGGGAGTTGTTGATGGATGGGATGATCCTCGTATGCCTACTATCTCTGGTATGAGAAGACGTGGTTTCACTCCTGAAGCGATTCGTAACTTCTGCCGTGAAATCGGTGTAGCTAAATCAGATTCTGTAGTAGATAGCCAAATGCTTGACTTCTTCTTAAGAGAAGATTTACAACCAAAAGCACCACTTGCTATGGCTGTACTTAAACCTCTTAAATTAGTGATCACTAACTATCCAGAAGGTCAAACAGAAATGCTTGAAATCGAAAACAATGCTAAAGACGAAACAAAAGGTACACGTATGGTACCATTCTCTCGTGAACTTTACATTGAACAAGATGACTTCATGGAAGTACCAGCACACAAATACTTCCGTCTCTTCCCAGGAAATGAAGTACGTCTTAAAGGTGCTTACTTCGTAAAATGTACAGATGTTATCAAAGATGAAAATGGTAATGTGACAGAAGTTCACTGTACTTATGATCCAGAAACTAAGAGTGGTTCTGGTTTCACAGGTCGTAAAGTTAAAGCTACTATCCACTGGGTAGATGCTAAAACAGCGCTTCCAGCACAGTTCAGACTCTTCGAGCCACTTATCTTAGATGATGCTCCAGAAAACGAAGGCAAACACTTCTTAGAACAAATCAATCCACATTCTATGGAAATCCTTGAAGGATTCATCGAAGACGTAGCATTCAAAGATGCTAAAGCCCTTGATAAATTCCAACTTGTAAGAAATGGATTCTTCTGTGTAGATCCTAAATACACTACACCAGAAAAACTCTGTTTCAATAGAATCGTAGCTCTTAAAAGTTCATTCAAACCAGCTAAATAATTGCTATACCCAAAAAGGAGTTGCCGCAAACCTTGCAGCAACTCCTTTTTTATTTTCTATTTTCTCTTTGATTCATCCTTGCCTTAACCTAGCAGTACTTCTCTCTTCCCTCGGTTTTTCAACGTAATAGAA
>USPX01000134.1 GCA_900556665.1 uncultured Eubacteriales bacterium | reverse complement strand
GCTTCTAATAATTGTTTCATTGAAATTACACTCATTGTAATACCTCCTGGTTTTTTCCTCCGTATATATTGAATACATATGGACTTTTATAAGCACCCCATGCGTACATCTATATACGTGCGTTTTTCTGACTTAGTATAGCACACCTTATTTATAAGTTCAATCGTTTTTATAAACTTTTTTACCTAATCTATCATAAGATTATCAAGCAATTCATCATATGACATATTTTTCCTTAAAATAATGGTGCCTTCTTTTAGTTTTGTCGTCATCTTTTTTTCACTAAGATACTCTCTAAAACTTTTAGCATCTTTTATGACCCCTTCTGCCTCTAAAAGCTCACAAATTTGTGTTGCACTTTGTTTCTCTGGGATTATAACTGTTATCACTGACTCTTCATCTTCTACATTTTCTAGGAGATTATCAGCCTTTTGTGAATTTATTACATTTTCGTCTTCCTTAAATTGTGTTTCTTTTTGACTACTGCTTGTCTCATTCGGTTTTGTTAAGAGATCAATTGGCCCTGCTACTTCTATAGATGTTTCTTTCTCTAATTGCATATTTTCAGGCTTTAATTCTTCTTGCAACACCTGATTTGCATTTAGGGTAATACCATTTTTATATTCTGTTGTATTTAGTACTATTAATAAATTAAAAATGCCAGATAAAACCATACCACATCCAAGTCCTATTAACCCAAATATAAATTGTCTTTTTCTTCCTTGCATCCTATTTACCTCATCTTATAAAGTGACAATATAAGCTGTACTTCGCCTACGCCTTTGCCTAACTTTCTTGCGATTTCTTCTACCTCAAATCCCTTATCTGCTAATGCTACTATTTCATTCACACTCTGAGAAGTACTATCTTTCATACTCTGTTTTATATTCTTTTCGTTTTTATTACCCATTTGTTTTGCATAGTTTTCTAGCATTTCACGAAAGCCTTGATTTTTCTTTTCTTCTTCCTCTAAAAAATAACTTAGAATACCTTCGAGCTCTTCTTTTGATTCATCTTTTTTATCATTTATACTTGTATAATAGCCTGTTTCATTCTCATGGGCTACAAGCATAAAAATCCCTATTAGAATGAGTAAAACACCTATTGTAATCCATAATAAATAAATAAAGGGAAGATTTTGTATTGTCATCTCCATGTTATTCTCCTTTAAATCCTAATATCAATCGATGTCTTTTGTTCATCTTTTATAATAGCTTGTTTCTTTTTGGGGTTATTAGACTTCGCATTTCCTTTTCGCTTATCATTTCCATGCTTTTTATTTTTATTAAGATCATTATCTACTTTTTCACCCTTTTGCATTTCATTTACTTTCTCTTGCTTATTATTAACTTCCTTCTTTAACAATTCAGAGAATTGATCTTGCTGAAGAACTTGTGCCTGTCTATGCATTTGTTCTCTTGCTGCAATTTCTTGTGTTTGCTGATAAACGGTTTGTGTATCTATTGGTCTTAACATTTTTCTCACCCCAAAGTTTGTATTTATAGTTTTTACTACTTTTTATAGTGGTAACATCATATTATATTTTCCAAGATTTGCTCTTAATCTAGACACTGCCTTTGTATGAAGCTGTGACACTCTAGATTCTGATACCTCTAATACTTTACTAATTTCTTTTAATGTTAGCTCTTCAAAATAATATAAAAAGATAACTTTTCTCTCTCTTTCAGGTAACTTTTCAATAAGCTCTGTAAGAGTTTCTTTCATCTCTTTATCTTCTACATAATCATCTGGTAGTGGTGCCTTAGGATCTTTAATAGTCTCAAATTGAAATGTATATTCATCAATAGAAACTAATGCACTAATATTCACATCTTTTAATAATTCATTATATTCATCTAATGAAATGCCTAAAAAAGATGCTACTTCTGCATCTTCTGGTCTTCTACCTAATTTTGTTTCAAGTTCTACATATACTTTATCTAATTCTTTTTGTTTCTTTCTTAAAGTTCTTGGTACCCAGTCTAATTTACGGATTGCATCTAGAATAGCACCTCTTATTCTTAATGAAGCATATGTTTCAAACTTAACATTTTTATTTAAATCAAATTTATCAATAGCATCTATAAGCCCTAGTATGCCATACCCTACTAAATCATCTAAATCTACATATTGATTAAGATATATTCCTAATCTACCTGCAACGAGTTTTACAAGATATACATAGCTTTCAATTATTACTGCTTTTGCTTTTTCATCTCTTGTTTTACTATATTTTAACCAAATAGCGTCCATTTCTCTTTTGTCCATATAAGAACCCCCATTGTCTTTACCTATATTTCTTTTACGCCATGCCCTATGGTTTTTACAACAAACACTCCTGTTTCTGTATGTAGCTCTACTGTTCGGCCATAATTGCTGCCTGTATCACTTGCCACTATAGGAACACGAAAAACCTTTAAACATTCTATTACTGCATTTACATTCCTTGTCCCTATTCGCATCATATCATCCATATTTTTGAATTCAAACATATGGGCGCCACCTGCTATCTTAGCCGTTAAACGCGTATTTCTTGCACCACAACTTACCATCTGCTCTATAAGTTCTTCTATGGCAGTATCTGCAAACTTTGCTACATTACTATTATTTTTAATTTGTGTACTATCTGGCAACATAATATGTGCAAGCCCACCTATTTTATTAACACTATCATACAATGCGATTCCCACACATGACCCTAAACCTAATGTTGTCAAAATATCTGGTGCTTTGGCTATCTTTAAATCCGCCATTCCTACTTTAATTATTTTCCCCTCACTCATATATTGGCTCCTAATGTATCAATAATCTTATTATAAGATTCATTATCCAAAATCAAGATATATGTTCCACTAAGTACATCATTTTTATCATGAAAGGCTGTCTCTACAAATAACATTGTATTATCGTTTCTTACAAATTCAATAGCTGGATAACTTAAAATAGCTCCTGCCATATCAATAGCCATTTGTGGTGTAGACACGTCAAACGCTAGACCAGTAAATGTGTTCAACGCGCTTAGATAAGAACCTGCTAGGATATTGCCTGTTTCACAAAGTACTGAACAATCTAGCTCATCTAATGCTTCTATATTGGTCTTCTCTCTTCCTAGCATTAAATTAATAACTTTTAATGCACTTTCTGTTTCTAATGCAAGAAGTAACATGGCATTAAAATCACCATATACATTAATAATCATTCCTGCAATAACTTCTTCTGCATCACCTAGTACTTCACTTAATTCTTGTATTTGTTCAATACGTACCCTTGCCACATTCATGTCAAGGGTACATCCTAATAGTTTGCCTAATGAAGTCATGGCATTACCAGAAGCAATATTACCAGCTTCTCTTAAAATATCAATTTCTTCATCAGTAATGTTCTGATATTGTCTTTCCCCCATTTTATCTCCCTCCAATCTATTAGTTTTCGAAAGCTTCTTCAATAATATTAGGTAAGTTTAATAATGTAACGATGTTATCAACCACTTTACCAACACCTAATATATGACTTGTTTTAATCTTTCCTTGGATATTTTGAACATTCTCCACTTGTGCTTCTTCAATTTCAATAACTTCTTTTACTTCATCTACGATAATCCCTACCATTGCCTCTTCAATCTTTACAATGATAATTCTTGCTTTATCTGTATAATCGGTTTTTTCAAGTCCAAATTGATCTCTTAAACTTACAACTGGAATAATTTCACCTCTAAGGTTCATTACCCCTTTTACACAATATGGCGCTTTAGGTACACGCATAACCGCTGTTATTTTTTCAATTGTTTGAATATTTTGAATATCAATCCCATATGATTGCTCATCTAATCTAAACACAATATATTGTGTCATGCTATCTACTGTATTTTCCATTTACTTCACCCCTAGATTAATGAATTAATATCTAAAATTAATGCAACTTCACCATTACCTAAGATTGTTGCACCAGCAATAATATCAATACCACTTAAATATTTTCCTAATGATTTAATAACAATTTCTTGTTGGCCAATTAATGAGTCAATAATGAATCCTACTTGTCTCTCACCTTTTTTAACAATAACACCCATCATTAAATCTTTATCTTCTTGTTCTGGTAAACCAAGTACACTACGTAATCTAACAATTGGAATAATCTCATTACGTACCATAATAACTTCTTGATTTTGAACAAGTTTAATATCTTCTTTACGTACATCTTCAATATTTTGAATGTTACTAAGTGGAATAGCGTATTTTTCATCACCAATGCTAATCATAAGTGCTTGAATAATTGCAAGTGTAAGTGGTAATCTTACAATAAACTTACTTCCTTTTCCAAGTTCTGTTTGAACCTCAACATGTCCACCAAGTTCTGTAATTTTACTTTTTACAACATCTAGACCTACACCACGACCTGAAAGGTCTGAAATTTTCTCTGCTGTACTAAAGCTTGGTCTAAATAATAAGTCGATAGCTTCTTGCTCGTTCATCGCATCAGCTTCTTCTTTTGTAATTGTACCTTTTTGAACCGCTTTGTTCTTAATTGCTTGAACATTGATACCTTTACCGTCATCTTCAACTTCAATTACTACACTATTACCATCTTGATATGCTTGTAATTTAATTGTTCCTTTTCTAGGTTTACCAATAGCAGCACGTTCTTCAATTGTTTCAAGACCATGGTCTGCTGCATTTCTAAGTAAGTGAATAAGTGGATCGCCAATTTCATCAATTACTGTACGGTCAAGTTCTGTTTCTTCCCCTGACATTACAAGATCAATGTCTTTACCTAATTTACGAGAAATGTCACGAATCATACGCGGGAAACGGTTAAATACGATTTCAACTGGTACCATTCGTACTTTCATAACAGCATCATGTAAATTTGTTGTAACACGCTCTAAATACTCTACTGAATCATTGTAATTTGTATTGGCATCTTGAGAATTTATATTTAAACCTTCTAATTGTGTTTTTACAATAATAAGCTCACTTACTAAGTTCATTAATGTATCTAAACGATCAATGTTTACTCTTACAGTTTTATTTGATACTTGTTTATTATTACTATTATTATTTGTTTCAGTAGTTGCTGGTGCTGCTGGTGCTGCTGGTGCTACTGGCTGTGTTTCTACTTGTTCTTCTTTTTTAGGTGCTACTTCTTCTACTTTAGCATCCTGATCCTTAGCAAATGCTTCAACTACAACCCCTTCTACCTCTGAAACACTCATAATAACTTGTTCAAGTTTTTCTTTTGTTTCTTTTGTTACCACTACAACTGTAAAGTCATTTTCAAATTTTTCATCTTCAATATCTTGTGTACTTGGTATACAGTGAATAATTTCGCCAAAACGCTCTAAATCTGTAAAGATAACAAATGCTCTTGCTGATTTTAATACACAATTTGGTGATAAATTTACTTTAATTTGGAATACATTCATCCCCATTTCAATAGCATTATTTTTTACAAGTTTTTGTGTATCTGGTAATTCAATTAAATCACTATTTGTATTTTCTTCTTTTACTTCTTGAGTTTGAGCTGGAGCTTCTGCATGTGTAACTTCACCCTTACTTTTGATAATCTCAGCTAAACTCTCAATTAAATCATTGTGATCATCTGTTCCTTCACTTGATGTATTTACAATTTCTTCTACATAATTTTCTAATGCATCTAAACACATGAATAATGTGTCTACCATATCTGAATTGATTTTAATGCTACCTGAACGAATATCTGAAAGTACGTTTTCGATATTATGTGTCAGTTTTTGCATTCTCACAAATCCCATTGTTCCAGCCATACCCTTTAATGTATGTGCCACCCTAAAAATTTCATTTAAAATTTGAA
>USPX01000133.1 GCA_900556665.1 uncultured Eubacteriales bacterium | reverse complement strand
AGGGCCTGATGTGGCAATGCAAGTTACAAATGATGTGCCACTTAACTTTGCCATGCGTGGGGCAGCTACCAATCTTAGACAATTCCCTGACTATGAAGAAGTGGCAAGTCGTTTCTATGATAGCGCAAAAGTGCCATATGATTTTGATGGAGCTTCTTATGCACTACCTGAAACAGAAACATTCTTTATGCTTTTCTATAGAAAAGATATTTTAAAAGAATTAGGGCTTGAAGTACCTCAGACATGGGATGAAGTCAAAACTTGTTTATCTGTGCTTAGCAAAAATAATATGGAAGTGGGATTACCTGTTATTAATGTTTTAAATGCAGATATGATCTATGGTAACTTTTTATATCAAAAAGGTGGACAATTTTATACAGATGATGCTAAAGCCTCAGCTTTAGATAGTGATTTAGGTGTTAGTGCCTTCAAGGAATGGGTTAAATACTATACGGACTATACACTTACAAGGGAATATGACTTTGTAAGTAGATTTAGGACAGGAGAAGTACCTCTTGGGATTGCTGATTATCAAACTTATAATACACTTCAAGTTTCAGCACCAGAAATTGATGGATTATGGGGTTTCACTAAGATGCCGGGTACAGTAAGTGATGATGGCAGCGTCAATACAAGTTCTACAGCAGGTGGAACAGGTATGATTATTTTAGAGGGGTCAAAAGATAAAGAAGCTGCCTGGGAATATATGAAATGGTGGACATCTGAAGAGGTTCAATTACAATATGGCCGTGAAATGGAAGGCTTAATGGGGGCAGCAGCTAGATATCCAACTGCCAATAAAGAAGCACTCTCTAAATTACCTTGGCCAATACAAGATTACAAAAACTTAGAGCTTCAACTTGAGACCGTTAAAGGTATTCCGCAAGTACCAGGTGGTTATTATACAGCCAGAAATGTAAACAATGCCTTATATAAAGTCGTTGTAGATAAAGAAGTAGGCGCAAGGGAAGCTTTAATGGATGCTGTAAGATATATTGATGATGAAATCACCAATAAGCGTAAGGAATTTGGATTAGAGAAGTAGTAGTGGGGAGGGAAAAAGATGGGAAAACCAACTAAGGTAAGTACGTCTGCCTTAAATCCTACCATGGATATTAAAGCCAAGAAAGAAAACACCTTATGGAAAGAAATAAAGAAAAACAAACAATCCTATTTACTGTTAGCACCATACTTTATATTGTTTACAGTATTTACAGTGCTACCAGTACTTATTTCGATCTTCTTTAGTTTTACGAATTTTAACATGCTTGAATTACCTAAGTTTGTAGGTTGGGATAATTATATGAGATTGTTTTTAGAAGATGATATCTTCGTTATAGCAGTTAAAAATACATTATTATTTGCAGTTATTACAGGGCCAGTCAGTTATTTTGCTTGTTTCGTATTTGCATGGATTATTAATGAACTCAAACCTAAACTAAGAGCATTAATGACACTTATTTTCTATGCACCTTCTATTGCAGGTAATGTCTATTTCATCTGGACGATTGTATTTAGTGGGGATAGACAAGGGTATATGAATGGGCTTTTATTAAACTTAGGGATTATTAGTCAGCCTATTATTTGGTTTAAAGATGCCAAATATATCTTACCAATCTTAATCGTTGTACAGTTATGGCTTAGTTTAGGAACAGGTTTCCTTGCCTTTATTGCCGGACTTCAAACAGTAGATAAATCACTTTATGAAGCTGGGGCTGTAGATGGGATTAAAAATAGATGGCAAGAGTTATGGTATATTACACTGCCATCTATGAAACCTCAACTGATGTTTGGTGCGGTTATGCAGATCACACAGTCTTTCGCAGTATCTGATGTATCCATCCAATTAGCAGGTTCACCAAGTGTTAACTATGCAGGTTCAACCATTGTAACTCACCTTATTGACTATGGTACTTTAAGATTTGAGATGGGGTATGCCTCAGCTATAGCAACCATACTATTCTTAGTGATGATTGTGACCAATAAAGTTGTTCAAAGATTACTTAGAAAGGTGGGAAGCTAAAATGAAGAAGAGAAGACTTTTAAAGAAGCGCAAAAAGCGTTTAAATCGTTCATTAGGTGGAGATATAGCACTCTTTATATTTTTAGCGATTGTAGGTGCCTTCATGGCATTGCCACTTGTTTATAACTTAAATACAGCCTTTAAACCGCTGAATGAGATTTATAAATTCCCACCAACTATTTTTGTACATAACCCTACAACAGATAACTTCGCAGATTTAGGTGTTATCCTATCTAATTCATGGGTACCACTTAGTAGATACATTTTTAATACAGTGATTATTACAGGACTTAGTGTAGTGGGGCATGTTATTTTAGCTTCAGCTGCAGCTTATCCACTTGCTAAACATAAATTTCCCGGGAAAAATATATTGTTTACTATCGTTGTCTTATCATTGATGTTCTCATACAATGTTACAGCCATTCCTAACTATATGATTATTTCTAAGTTAGGGATCAACAACAATTACTTGGCAATTATTTTACCATCCTTTGCAAGTTCCTTAGGACTTTATCTGATGAAACAATTTATGGAGCAGCTTCCAGACTCTTTAATTGAGTCAGCTAGACTTGATGGGGCTTCAGAGCTTAAGATTTTCTGGTCAATTATTATGCCAAATGTTAAGCCGGCTTGGCTCACATTAATCATTTTAATGTTCCAACAAGTTTGGGGAAATACTGGTGGATACTTCTTAAGAGATGAACAGCTCAAACCACTTAACTATGCTATTAACCAAATTGCCCTTGGTGGGGTGGCCAGAGCAGGTGCGGCTAGTGCAGGGGCATTAATACTTATGAGTGTACCAATTTTACTCTTTGTATTTAGTCAAAGTCATATTATCGAGACAATGGCTACATCAGGTATGAAGGATTAGGGGGGATTAAGGTGAAAGAAAAGAAAAAGCTATTTGCTATATGCCTTTGTATGCTGCTAATAGTATCTCAGGCCTTAGTAACCTATGGTAGTACAGTGCCTTATAAAAGTTATACCTATGATTACTGGGAATTTGTAGCACCTACGCCAGTACCTTATATACCACTTAAAAGCATATCAGGTGAAAGCTTAGGTGTTGGAAAATTTGTATTACCTACAGATTTAGTAGTAGATGAAGATGAAAATATTTATGTATTAGATGCAGGGAGTAATCGCATCGTTGTATTTGATAAAAATTTTAAATTAGTGCGTGAAATTACAGAGTTTGATAATGAAGGAAAGACGGATACTTTTAATAATCCAAATGGATTATGTATTAGTGATAGAGGCACTTTATATGTAGCAGATACAGATAATCATCGTATTGTAGAAATGACAGCAGAAGGTAAGCTGAATCGTATTTATACTGCGCCCAATGATGCCACATTAGGCAGTGACTTCGTCTTTTTACCTATGAAGGTAACTGTTGACTCAGCGGATCGTGTATATGTGGTGGCTAAAAATGTATTTCAAGGACTTATTAGCTTTGATGATACAGGTAAGTTCTTAGGCTACTTTGGAACAATCAAGGTTCAAGTTAGTCCTATAGATTGGTTCTGGCGTTTAGTAGCAACCAAAGCGCAACGTGCTAAGATGGCATTATTCATTCCAACAGAGTTTACCAATGTAGATATTGATGATGAAGGATTCATTTATGCAACTAACGTAGACTATAACGATCAAGAAACGATTAAGCGATTAAATCCAAGTGGTAAAAACGTCCTTATTAATTATACAAATCGTAAGATTAAAGGGGATTTAGAGTATATGATTAAGAAAGGGCCTTATAGTGGACCTAGTACTTTCTGTGATGTGAAATATCGTGATAAAGGGATTTATAGTGCCTTAGATAATACAAAAGGAAAAATCTTTACTTATGATAGTGAAGGCCATTTGCTTTATGTATTTGGGGGGATGGGAACAGCTCTAGGTACCTTTAAGAAGCCTGTGGCCCTTGAGTGTAAAAATGATAATATTTATGTTTTAGATGAAGCAAGAGGGGAGATTGTAGTCTTTAAGCCTACTGAATATGGTAGGTGTATTAATACAGCCGTTTCACTAAGATTTGATGGCGATGAAACAGCAGCCGTTGGTTATTGGGAGAGGGTACTTAAGTTAGATGCCAACTATGAACTTGCTTATGTAGGAATCGGCAAATCTTATCTTGCAGCGAACCGTAATAAAGAAGCTATGGTATATCTTAAAAAAGGTATGGATAAGAAGTATTATTCTGTAGCCTTTAAACGTTATCGTAATGAAGTTTTAAAAGCAAACCTTGGGAACATTATGACAGGACTATGTATTTTACTATTAATCATTTTTGGTGTAAAAGCGTATAAAAAATATATATTAAAAGGAAAGGGGAAAAAGGTAGATGCTTAAAGAATATTTTGAAAATCCATTGTATACCCTTACCCATCCTGTAGATGGCTTTTATACAATGAAACATGGTAAGGGGAAAACAAGTCTTATCTTTGTGAACTTATTTTTATTTTGTATTTCATATTCATTTCAAAGACAATATGCAGGCTTTGTAATAAATGAAAATAATCCACTTTCTTATAACAGTTTAATGGATATGTTTAGCATATGTTTAATTTTTGCCTTATGGTGTGTAGGCAACTGGTCCATTACAACCCTCATGAATGGGGAAGGAAAGTTTAAGGAAATTGCTATGTCAGCAGCATATGCCTTAACACCTATGATTCTGACATTTATTCCAGCAACACTGTTTAGTAACTTACTTGTAGAAGCTGAGAAAGAATTTTACTTCATTATAATGGGCATTGCAATCTTTTGGTTTTTAGTCCTTTTATTTGTAGGCACAATGAGTGTACATAATTATACAGTAGCTAAAACAGTACAAACAATATTTCTTACCTTTATAAGTATTATGATTATCTTATTTATCATGTTACTTGTAGGGTCACTTATAAACCAGGTATATAACTTCTTTAGAAGTCTTTACACTGAGATTATATATAGGATTTAGGGGGGGCTAAATAGTGAAAAAGATGATGATGAAAAAGCGTATACGTAAATACATCATAGTAACGGCCCTTATTCTTATAGCTATAGTAGTTGCCACACTTTATCTTAAATATATTAATGTAAGTTATGACACTACACACTTAAAAGCAGAATGTATGAAAGAAGAAGGTCAAAGTTTTAAAGCCATTACTAAAGGCAAGAAGCTACCAGGCATGAGCCTTGCAGCAAGTAATGAGAGATTAAGTCTTTATATTAATGAGCGCGATGCCAGTATAGCAGTCAAAGATCAAAAAACAGGTGCAACTTGGTATTCTAATCCTGTTAAAGCAAATCAGGATATAGTAGCCAATAACACTGAAAAAGATTATATGACCTCACAAATGACTGTAACTTATTATGATGCCAAACGTAATGAATGTATTTTTACGACTAATAAAGATAGTGTTGCTAAAGAACAATTTGAAATCGAAAATATTAAAGACGGTGTACGTGTAACCTATACTTTTGGAGATTTAAGCTTAGGGGCAGATATGTTACCTAAATATATTAGTAAAGAACGCTTTGAAGAAAAAATTTTAAGTAAAGTCAGTGCAAAATCAGCAAAAGAAATTAAAAAACGTTACGTAGATTCAAAAACTAATAAAGGTAGTCTGGAGTTGCTTGAATCTTGTAAAAAATCTGAGATAATAGTAAATAAGTTATTAGGTATTTTAGAAGAAGCAGGTTATACAGAAGAAGACTTAGCTGCTGATAATGAAGCAAATGGTTATGAAATGAATCTTACAAGAGAATATTGTATTATTCCAGTAGAGTATAGACTGAAAGGGGATAAGTTAGAAGCTACAGTACCTACAGACCAAAT
>USPX01000132.1 GCA_900556665.1 uncultured Eubacteriales bacterium | reverse complement strand
ACTTTCTCTAAATTTAATTCCTTAATATATTTTTTTGGAACATAATTACAAAATCACACAATATTTTCTTTATGTCTATTTTAATTAATTAAATTTAAAACAAAAAAGGCATTTTCTTAATCCAAAAAGAAAATGCCTTTTTATTGTTGATTTTTAGTTATAATATATTAAGTTTTTGGTGTTTTTATATTAACATTATTTTATTAATATCTAGTATCTTTAAGTCCGCAGAAAGCATCTACTGAACTTACTCCTTTAAATTCTGAACGTCCCATCATTTTATCAACTAAAGCTTTAATATTAAATTCTTTAGAATCATAAGCATTTATATAAGTTTTAACTTGTGGAACATCAGCTAAATGGAATGGGCATTGTAGAGATATAAAGATAGTAGGTATTTCATTAACATAGAATGGAATATCTGGTGTACCTTTACTTGGTGGCCATTGAAGACGTTGATCAACACTTGCCCCTACATCAGCTAAATTTATAATTAAATCATATTTTGAAGTTAATTCAGCTATTGGACGCTTGCCAGCATAAATATTTCCAATAGCAGCACCCATCTCTTCTTTTGGTAACTTCATGATCTTATCTACTGGTGATTCATATATTTCTACTTGGAATCCTTCCTGTTCTAATAATTCTTTCATTATATCTACAGGCCCCTTTTGTGCTCCTTGCATAAGAGCTAAGAATTTACCAAATCCCCCATCGAAACCTTTAACCTTTACAAGTAATACTCTTTTAGTCTTATCTGGTGAAATTGGGAATATTTCTTCATTATTCTTAACTAAAGTTATTGCCTTATCTGCTATTTCTAAAGCAGCCTTTTTGTTTTCTTCTAAACCAATCTTAGCCATAGCTTCTTCTTTTGGTTGTAATATTTCAGTCTTAGCTTTCTTATGAAGCCCTAAAGATGCCTTTAAGCCTAATATTCTAGTTAATGCATCATGAAGTCTTTCTTCAGTTATAACTCCATTCTTATATCCTTCCATCATCCATTGAAAATCTTCATCTGGATCATTAAAGAATCACTACCTGCTGCAATTGCAGTTGGTAACATATCTTTACGCTTCATAGCTGAAGTCATAGCAACCATGTGAGATGCATCAGTTACAACCAATCCATTGAATCCCATTTGACCTTTTAATAAATCTGTTAATATATATTTACTTAAAGTTGCAGGCATATTCATTTCTTTAATTGTAGCATCTGGATTAAAATACTTTACATATTCAGGTAAAGCAATATGTCCAGCCATTATTGATGGAAGACCTGCTTCAATTAATCCAGAGTATACTTTTCCGAAAGTAGCATTCCACTCTTCAACTGATAAAGTATTTGGAGCAAATGATAAATGTTGATCTCTTTCATCTATACCATCACCTGGGAAATGCTTAGCAGCTGGTAAAATTCCAGATTCCATTATGCCTCTCATATATTCTAAAGATAACTCTAAAGTTTGATCGGCATCTGCAGACCAAGTTCTAGTAGATATTATTGGATTTCTCCAGTTTCTGTTTATATCAACAATTGGAGCAAAACTCCAGTTACATCCTATAGCAGATGCTTCAATTCCTGATATTCTTCCTAATTCATAAGCATAGTGTGGATCTTGAGTAGCAGCAATTTTAACCTCATTACCAACATATGTTCCATCTGTACAAGCACCATTTCCACCAGCCTCTGTATTAGCTGCTATTAATAGTGGAATTTTAGAATTTTCTTGTAGTATTCTATTTTGTTCATATACTTCTTCAGCCTTACCTGGATTATAACGAACAGCTCCAATATGATAATTATTTAAAACACTTTTTAAATATTCTTCATCACGGCTTGCTCCCATGTTTACAAATAGTTGTCCTATTTTTTCTTCTATAGACATATTTTTTATTGTATCTTCTACCCATTTTATAGATTCTTCATCTAGATTATATGGTTTTACTTTTAAATTTACCATTTGCCTTTCTCCTTTTATCCTCAAAATTTCTAAGTACCCACATACTTATTAAATATTTTTATTTTATTGAGCTTCTCTTCTTTCTTCTAATACTTTATTCATTTCATTTACTTTTTTCTTAGAAAGATTATATACAAATACTAAAATTAATGTAGTTAATACAAATCCTCCGGCAGCCATTCCTATTCCTATATTTTTGATACCAACACCAATGCTTTCTGCTTGTACTGTAGCTCCTGATTGATATCCTAATAAAGATAAGGCAAATCCGCCCATACCACCAGATATAACTTGACCTAATTTTCTAGCTAATGAATATGAAGAATAAACTGTACCTTCATTTCTTTCACCTGTAGTGTACTCTTGATAATCAATAACATCTGAAACTAATGCCCAAATTATTGTATTTACTAACCCTGATCCTAGTCCTGCTAAGAATGATAATACAAGGAATACCATTACTGATAAATTAGGTATAAATAACATTACTGTATACATACAAGCTGCAAAAGCTGATCCTAATACCGCTGACTCTTTCTTTCCTAATTTTCTAACTATTGCTCCAGCAAATGGTATAACAATTATAGATGCTAACATACCAATCATTCCACCAAAAGCTGTAAGACCAGGCTCTTTAAAATAATCCTTAAATATATATACATTTAAACTACTTAATGCTAATGAACCACCTAACATTAAAAATGAAGCTATTGCAACCCCTATGAAAGCTCTATTCTTGAATAATAATGCAATTGTTTGTCCAATACTTTTCTTGTTATTATTTACTTTATGTACTATTCTTTCTCTAGTTAATCTAAAATTAAAGAAAAATGAAATAGTTGAAATAATTGCTAATATTACGGCACAAGTTATAAATCCTTCTGCTGTAACTTCACCTTGTGCATTAAAGATTATCTTAGGAACTAATATCATTACTAAAACATTAGCTAACATAGATCCAAGATTTCTAAAAGTTGATAATGCAGTTCTTTCATCAGAATCATTAGTCATTACTGAAGCTAATGATCCATAAGGTATATTAACAGCAGTATATAACATACCATATAAAATATATGTTACATATGCGTATGGTAATTTCATATTATCTGGTAATCCTGGTATTGCTGTAAAAGCCAGTATTCCAACAATAACCATTGGCACTCCAAATCTAACAACATAAGGTCTAAACTTACCATGTCTAGTAGCTTCTGCCTTATCTAAAAGTACTCCCATTATAGGATCATTAATGGCATCCCAAAATCTAGCTACTATAAATAGTGTACCAACTGCTGCTGCACTAATCCCTAATACATCTGTGTAGAATACCATTAAATAATCCAAAATCTCCAAATGCATATCCAATCTTATCGCCCATGTTAAACGATTTCACTTGTTCTTCTTTTTTGCTTATTAAATCAAGAACCATAATTGTTTATCCTCCCAAAATATTTTTCATCATTGAATAAATTTATATTTAAATTCTTATAATACCCATATAGAATGGAAATTTTAATTAAATAATATTTCCATCCTATATTATTAATTATTATCTTTTGAAATATTTAGCTGAATTTTTATAACAAATATTCTGAACAATTTCACCTAGTATTTCTTCTTCATAAGGATATTGACCTGAGTCAACTAGACTACCTAAGTAATTACATAATATTCTTCTAAAATACTCGTGTCTTGTATAAGATAAAAAGCTTCTTGAATCAGTTACCATACCAACAAATTGACTTATAAGTCCAAGTTGTGATAAGGCCATCATTTGTCTTTCCATACCATCTTTTTGATCATTAAACCACCAGCCTGATCCAAATTGTATCTTTCCTGCTATATTTCCTCCTTGGAAATTACCAATCATAGTACCAAGCACTTCATTATCCTTTGGATTTAGACAATATAAAATAGTTTTTGGAAGTTTATCTTCCTTATCTAATTCATCTAGTATTCTTGAAAGTGAATATGCTATTTCTCCATCATCAATACTATCAAAACCAGCATCTGCACCAATTCTATTAAACATTCTTGTGTTATTATTTCTTAATGCACCTATATGTAATTGCATTACCATATTTCTTTCATCATACATTTTTCCAAGTGATATTAATAAAGCTACTGAATATTTTGATGCTTCTTCATTATTTATCTTTTCCCCATTTAATGCTTTAATGAATATTTCGTTAATTTCTTCACATGAAAATTTATAAAAAACAACCCTCTCTAAACTATGGTCTGTAATCATACATCCATTTTCATAGAAGTAATCTAATCTTATTTCTAAGGCTTTCTTTAAATCATCAAAAGATTTAATTTCAACATTACTTACTTCAGCTAACTTACCTATATACTCTTTAAATCCTTCATTTTGTATCTTCATTGCCTTTTCAGGTCTAAAACTTGGATTAACAGAACATTTAAAGTTGATATCTTCTTTTAATTGCTTATGATATCTTAGGTCATCTATAGGATCATCAGTAGTTCCAATATAAACTACATTAGCCATTTCAATTAATTTCTTTGCAGTTAAATTATTATTTTCTATGACTTTATTACATTTTTCCCATATAGTACTAGCTGTTTTTTCACTTAATGTTTCTTCTACTCCAAAGAATCTTATAAGCTCTAAATGAGACCAATGATAAATAGGATTTCCAATTAAATATGGCATCATTTTTGCAAACTGATAAAATTTATCATAATCACTTGCATTTCCTGTTATGTATTCTTCATCTATACCAAAGCTTCTCATGGCCCTCCACTTATAGTGGTCATGGTATAGCCACATTTCAGTTAAATTTTTAAATTTATGATCTGTGGCTATTTCCATAGGAACTAGGTGACAGTGATAATCAAACACTGGCACCTTTGAAGCATAATTATGGTATAAAACCTTTGCTACTTCATTTTCTAGTAAAAAGTCTTTATCCATAAATTTCTTCATTTCATTATCCCCTTATAAATTAATTTTATTAATTTTTCTTATTCTTTTTAATTGCCTCAATTAATCCATTTATATACACTGCACCTAAAGCTCTATCATATAAACCATATCCAGGTCTACCTGTCTCTCCCCATATCATTCTTCCGTGGTCCGGTCTGTATGGACCTGCAAAATCATAATCACAATATGCTTTTACTATTTCATAGAAATCTAATGATCCTGCTTCTGATAAATGAGCAACTTCATTAAAGCTACTATCTCCAGTTATCTTAACATTTCTAAGATGAGCAAAATGTATTCTATTTCTTTCTTTACCGAAATAATTAATCATTTGAACCATGTCATTTACCTTTGTACATCCTAAAGAGCCTGTACATAAAGTTATTCCGTGATATGGACTATCATATAAATCTATAAATCTCTTTAAATTATCAAAATTAGTTATTATTCTTGGTAATCCAAATATTCCCCATGGTGGATCATCCGGATGTATTGCCATTTTCATTCTTACTTCGTCAGCAACTTTCATTATTCTTTGTATAAAGTAATTTAAATTGCTCCATAGTATTTCTTCATCTATATCTTTATATTGTTCTAGTAAACCTTTAAGTCCACCTTCTCCATAAGAAGTATCCCAACCTGGTAACTCTAATTCTCCTAAAGCTGGATCCATCTTCTTAACTTGTTCTTCATCATAAATTAAGCATGTTGAACCATCTTCTAACTTATAATTTAAATCAGATCTTGTCCAATCAAATACTGGCATAAAGTTATAGCATATTGTATCTACACCAGCTTCTGCTAAATTTCTAATTGTTTGTATATAGTTATCTATATATCTATCTCTTGTTGGTAAACCAAGTTTTATATCTTCATGTACTGGTACACTTTCTATTACTGAAAGCTTTAACCCATGACTTTCTATTTCTTTTTTTAATTCTAAAATTCTTTCTAACGGCCA
>USPX01000131.1 GCA_900556665.1 uncultured Eubacteriales bacterium | reverse complement strand
GATGCAGCAACAAGAAAAAGCTAGATTACAAGATTTAGCGGCAAGAGAAGACGAAAAATTAATGCAGGATAAACGCTTTAAAATCACAGTAGGTATGCAGGCTGCAAGCATTATTTTATGCCTTGTAGTGCTAGCAATATTGGTGATGAATTATGGTAGATAAACAATTACTAGAGAGGTTAGTAGATTTTTATAGTCACATAGAAAGGGAAAATGCCCTTAAAGAGCGTTTTGCTATTAAAGCCCAATTAGATCAGCGTTTAGCCGCATTAAATGAACAAGTAGAGTGCTTGTCTCCTTCTATACAAGGTGATGTCAGTGAACATGTAGCGGCAATTGAGGAGATGACAGAACGACTGGATGAGAAGTTTTCTTTGTTTGTGGTAGGAAATGGTAAGGTAGGTAAATCCACAGTAATCAATGCCCTCATAGGTAATGAAGTAGCTAAAATGAAGGAAACAGCTATGACATGGCGTGTAGATGTCTTTCATGAGGACAATACTGCAAATAAAGAGCCATGTGCAGAAATAACTTACCTAGAACCAGAGGGGACAAGAAAAGAGCTTTTACCTGTACAGGAAGCCAAAGCACGCATTACGGAAGAAGAAAGTAAGCGTGAAGCAGCAATGAATCAATGTCATGAAAAAATGCAGCTTGTACGCGAGAAGGTTAAAGAACTTCCAATTAAAATGCGTCAAGAGATGCTCAAAGAGGCGCAAAAGCAGGTTAATGAAAAATATCAGTACATATCTCCTATTATAGAGGTAAGATGGCCTTTACAAGGCAGTGAGATTTTAAAACATTTTCAGATTGTAGATACACCAGGCCTTGCACAGGACTTAAATAAGGCAGGTGTCCAAAAGTCTATGACCACTTACTACAAGGAAGCTGATGGCATATTATGTGTCCTAGATATTAATAAAAACTGTGAGAAGGCTTCCTTTGAACAAGTAGAACAAATAGGCGAAGCATTGCATAAACAGGGTGTAGTCTTTGAGAAGGCACAGATGTTAGGTGTAATGAATCGTTGTGATGAGTTAAAGGAAGCAGAAAAAATTCCAATGCTGATCGCCCAAGGTAAGGCAATTTATGAAGGCATGTTACAAGATATTGTGCCTTTATCAGCACGTCAGGCCTTAGCATCGCAAATGACACCAGATGCACCACAAGAGCTTCTGGAGACAAGTGGCATTGTTGCCTTAAAGGACTACATTTATCAGCATTTCTTACAATCCAGTAGTACACTGCGTATAGATAAAACATTACAATTTGTGCGTAGTGAAGAAGAAGATTTACTACGAATCGTGAATAATCATAGAGATATGATGCAGGCACTTCTTGTCAAAGAGCAATGCCTTTCACATGAATTTAGAAAAAATATAAAAGATGTTGGCCGTGATTTAGAAGAGCGCATAAAGTTATTCTTAAATCAGTATGAAAACCGTGTTTTAAAGACAATCGAGGAAAAAGCAGAATTACTTTTTACGGAAGGACATGCAGAAAAGGCATATATTGAGGAAAATATTTTTATGCTTCCAGAACTTAAAACAGGTTTAAGTCAGTTAAACAAAGATATTGAGGAGGCACTTATTCAGCTTAAAGCTGGGTATCATACGATTATTTTAGGGAATAGGCCTACAAACGGTCAGCAGTATAACGCTGAAAAAGTTATACAATGTATAGATGTAAGTCAAATTGATTTTAATAAGTATTTAAACTTTGAAATGTTTGGGGTATTAGAGCAATTTCAGTTAGTGAGAAGCTTAGTGAAAAGAAAGCGTGTGAAACAATGTGAGCAGCAACTTAAAGAACAATTTGAAGCTTTAAAACGAGATATTATGGAGGAGCTTATAAAAAGCTTAGAAACTAGCGTAAATGATGTGACACATCAGATCGACCAAATGCGTGAGACGAGATTTAGAAATTATTATGCAGATGAAATAGCGGCTAAAGCCTATATTGCCCATTTAGGTCAAATCGCTGAGTTATTAAATGAGCCAATTAAGAAAAATACAATTGTATCGTACATCAAAGGAGAAGTATATGATGAGCATTAGCCAATTTGCCAGTGACCTTAGACAACAAATGTATAGTGCACCAGGCAGAAACGAAGAATTACATCTCTTTAGCTCTTTTAGTAGAAGTTTTAATGAGATTATACAACAATTAGAAGCAGTTATTAATACACAAAATGACCCAATTAATATTGTACTTATGGGAGAAGTAAAAGCCGGAAAGTCTACTTTAATCAATAGTATTTTAAAGCGTAATATTTCAGTTGTAGATGTGGCTGAAGCTACGGCATTTATTTATCAATTTAAATATAGCACAGAACCATATGGACGTGTGTATTATCAAAATGGACAAAAACAAGAAGGTTCAGTAGAAGAAATTCAAAAATTCATTGAGGAAGAATTTAATGATGCGGATAAGTGCAAGAGTGTTAAATGTGTAGAGTTTGGTTTAGATATAGATTTGCTAAAGCAATTTACTTTAGTAGATACACCAGGTATTGGAACAGTTACTAAAGCCAATGAAGATTTAACTAAAAAATATATTAAAGAAGCTGATGTAGTGTTATGGATTTTTAATAGCCATTACATTGGTCAAAGTAATATTCGTGAAGAAGTAGAAGCCATTGCCAATATGGACAAAGAAATCATAGGGGTACTTAATCGCATAGATGAGCTAAGTATGTCTCAAGAAGAATTAATAGAAGCAGCTACTGCATATATTGGTTATCTTGATTTTTATCCTGTATCAGGTTATAAAGCTTTAGAAAGTGCCTTAAAGGGAGAAGAAGAAAGTTATGGTGTACTAGAGTTAATGGAGGCTGTAACTGCATTAGTAGGAGATGAAAAGGAACGTGCCAAAGAACGCATTATTGCAAGACAACTTCAAGCTTTAATTTATAAAGATGTGACTTTACATAGACAAATCGTACGTCTATCAGCAGGTATTCTTAAGAAATGTGAAAAGCAAAAAGCCCATATTGATCAGCAGCACTACTATATTGCAGACAGAATTTATAGGGAATACATTATGTGGCTTAAAAATGATAGCTTTGCAAAGCAGCTGAATGAACTCTATCAATTTAGTAGTGATGAAGAAGCCCTTAAAGCATGGGAAGAAAAATACTTAAATGAAGAGTGGATTAAAGAATATATGACAGCTCAAAGTCAAAATTTAGAGCAAAAACTCATTAAGTATTGGCAAATTGAAAGTCAAAAAATTGATGAAGACTTTGCAAGAGAAGTAGATGAGTTAGTACAAGAAACTATGCTTGAAGTCATGGAAGAAGAAAGGCTAAGCTATATGGCAGATGTGGAAGAGGAAGAGAGAATGCTCTTAGCAAATGATAGCAAAAGGGTTGCAGTAGATATTGCAGAAAGTGTGGGCATAGGTACTGTATTAGCAGGTGCGATGACGGCTATTGCACCAACAGCTACAGTTATCGGATTTATACAAGCAGCCGTTGTATTAGTGCCAACAATCGCTGTAAGCAAATTCCTCATGAAACGTTTGAGTGTAGCTCATGAGGAGGATTTAGAAATCAGATACGAAGATTTAGAAAGACAGCTTTTAGCATGCCAAGAACAAATTCTTGAACAAGCATTAAAAGAAAATCCATTTATAGCACCTAGTGAAGAGGTGGCAAATCAGCTTAAAAAAGCATTAGATAAGAAAAATGGGCTTGGTGAACTGGATTTATTAAATACATTAGAAGATGAAATTAGACATTACGAAAGAGATATGGATATCTATAGAGAAAAACTTAAAGAAATTAGAAAAACATTAGAGGTGAAAGTAGTTACTCAGGAAGATATAGCAATCAATAAGATGAATTTCCTTAGTGACTTAATAGGGTAGGGTATGAAAGAAATATTAGAAGAATTAACGGAACTTATATTACAGCAAGCAGCCACCAATACACTCCCAGATTGGGAAAGCTTCTGTCAGCAGCATTTTAAATCTTCTACTCTAGAAGAAAATAGTTCAGAAGCAAGTAGCACAGATGAAATAGGTGAAGGAACAAATAGTTCAAGTGAAATAGATGAAGAAATGAAAACAAGTGTTTTGGCAAAGAACTTGAAACTACATACAACAAACAAGCAGAAGCAGCTAGCAAAATGAGAGAAAAATATGAAGCACTAAAATTAGCTTATCCATATTTAGAAGATGCACACTTACGTCATATAAAGGTAAATAATAAAAAACGTGAGCAGAGACAACTAGAAGAAAGATGGCAAGAATATAAAACACTACAACTAGATTATCGTAAAGACTACGAACACTATTGTAAGCTTACTAAAGATGAAACATTAGCGCAAAGTGGTTTAAGAAAAAAACTAATAGTCTATAAAAATCAACCAGTTTATGAAGATATTATTGATGCAAGCTTAAAGATTAAGGACATCTACTCAGAAATGGATTATGAAGCCTACGCAGAAGAGATTAAAGCATATGGTGATTTAGTAGAACAATTAGAAAGATTAATTTGCGACACTTCTGTAGAAGATGAGTTAAATAGAATGGCTAGCTTAGAGGAACAACTAGAAAATCATATTGAACACCTGCTATGGGAAGGTGAGCAGCTTGAAGCACTTAAAGAAGAAGCTACATCAGAAGTGGTAATAGAAGAAATTTCAGCAGAACACAATATTTTACTTAAAGAGCTAGAGCAAATCAAACAGCAATTACAACAAATCTATGATAGAAGAAAGCAGCTCCTCAAAGAAGACAAAAAGGCCCAAATACTAGCAGTTAAAAATGAAGCCTATGCACTAAAGGATTTACTAGAATGCTACAAAGAAGAGTACATCGAAATCTTAAAAACATACTACGAAAAAGAGGACATCACCAAACAAGACATTATTAACCTCTTCAAAACCGTAGAATACCTTAAAAATGTTTATGGTGAGTATTTCGGACGTCTAGATTACATCCCACAACACCTTATCATTGAACCAAAAAGAGAAGCTGCAGAAAAATACATCAACCTAGAAAAACAATGTGAAGAAATCGAAATAGCCCTTGAAAAAGCAAAAATAAGCCTTGATGAAAGACTAGAGGTTTATAGTACCGTCAAATACCACAGTGCCATTAAAGCCTACATAGAAATTGAACCATCTATTAAAAACAGTCTTAAAAACGGCATCACTGTAGACGAACTCAAACAAATGCGCCAAGATCTCAAAGATATGCAAAGAACTTTAAAAGAAGAGAATATCAACTACGACTTAGTGATTAAACTCATAAAACAATGGCAAGACCAAATTACAAATGACAAAGCAGGCATACAACTGCTCACACAATACGCTACAAATGTAGCCATAGCAAAATAAGCAGCTTTAGCAGTGTTAAGAGATACAAACTCTTGTTTGCATAGATAAAATAATGGTAATAATAAATATAGCAACGAAAGTAATAAGATAGTAAAATAACAATAAAAGAGAAGAAGGTGGGTAACAAAGATGGCAATGAATAAGCTTATACGTTTTGATTGGTTTATCAAAAAGATGCTAAGAAATAAAAGTGATTTTAAAGTATTAGAAGGCTTTTTATCTGCACTTTTAAAGAAAGATATTGTTATTTTAAATATCTTAGAAAGTGAAAGTAATCAAGATGAGCGTAGTAGCAAATTTAACAGGGTAGACATTCTAGTAGAAGATGAAAATAAAGAAAAAATCATTATCGAAATTCAAAATGAACGTGAATCGGATTATTTAGAACGTATTTTATTTGGGACTTCTAAGGTGATTGTAGATTATTTAAAAATAGGGGAAGCATATAAAGAAGTTTCAAAGGTGATTTCTGTAAGTATTTTATATTTTAACTTAGGGATGGGTGAAGATTATATTTATTATGGCACAACAGAATTTTATGGAGTGCATACGAAGGATAAGTTAG
>USPX01000130.1 GCA_900556665.1 uncultured Eubacteriales bacterium | reverse complement strand
GAAGGAAACCAAACAGAAAAACCAAATGGAGGAAACCAAACAGAAAAACCAAATGGAGGAAACCAAACAGAAAAGCCAAGCGAAGGAAACCAAACAGAAAAACCAAGTGGAGGAAACCAAACAGAAAAACCAAGTGAAGGAGACCAAACAGAAAAGCCAAGCGAAGGAAACCAAACAGAAAAGCCAAGTGGAGAAAGTCAAACAGATACACCAGCTAGCAATACTTCAAGTAATACATCTCATAGAAGTACATCAGGTGGTGGCAGAAGTTCAAAAGTTGAAGAAATTACATTTCTTACAAAACTTAATAAATTACTTCCTGATACAATAATAGCTTCTAAATTAATAGATAAAGAAATAAATGAGCTTCGAAATAGTATACTTCAAGATAAGAATCTAAATGTTTTAAAGGGTGAAAGTCTAGTGATTACACTTAAAAATAAGGATTCTGTAGGAAGTTTTGAAAAACCGGTATTACTAACACTGGATCTTTCAAAGGTTGAGATAGTAAATCCTAACGAAGTAACACTTGTTAAATATGAAAAAGATTCACAAGGTAATATAGTAGTTACTAAATTAGGTGGAAGTTATAATAAAGAAACAAAAGAATTTAAAGCATATGTTGAAGACGAGGGAATTTATGACGTAGTTGAAGACAAGCAGTTATTAAATATTGAGTTAACACTTAATAGTAGGGTGCTTAAAGTAAATGGTAGTGAAATAATAAATGATATTGCACCAGAAAGACTCGATGATACAACTATGGTACCACTTCGTTTTATTGCAGAAAAATTAGGTGCAGATATCAAATGGAATAGCAGGAATAAGAGAATTACAATAACGTTAGATAATAAGGTGATTACATTAAAAGCAGATAAAGAGGCTGTACTTAAGAATGGACGTACATTAGTGCCTATTAGATACATTAGTGAAAATTTAGGTGCTCATGTATTATGGCTTGAAGAAAATCGAGAAGTACAAATAGTAAAATAGATTAAGTAGCAAAAGAGAGCTTTCAAATAGAAAGCTCTCTTTTTATCTTTAAATTAGCGATTATAAGAAGATTTTGGAGGGATAGGACGTCCCATATTATCTCCCATAACTGTTTTCTTAAATATATAACTCATAAGTTTTTTCATTTTAACAGATCTGCGGTTACCAAAACCAGGAATGACAATGACTTTATGAGAGTTTAATTTCTTATAAGAGTAATCAACCACCTTTTCAGGTGCCATAAACATAAAGTCAGGGCCAAAAGAAGCATTACCAATTTCAGCAAAGTCAGAGGTTGAGTGGAAGCCTGTATGCATTAATCCTGGAGTTAGAGCTTGTACTTTTATATTAGTATAAATCATTTCAGCAGCAAGGCTTTCTGCAAAGGTGTTAATAAAGCTTTTACAAGCGCAATGGATAGCATTACCTGGCACACTATAGTAAGCCATTGTTGAACTTACTAAGATAATTGTACCTTCATTACGGGCATTCATTTGCTTTAATACAGCATGAGTAAGGTTAGTGGTTGCAATGACTTGAACATCAACTTGGTCCATTTGTCTTGAGAGATTATCAGCATCAAAAGGTGTTGGTACAGCAAAGCCAGCTGCCATTACAAAGAAATAAATATCGTTTCTACTTTCAATCATATTTAATAAGTTATTAAGGTCTTTAGCCAGTGATAAATCAGCAACTATACAGTCTACTTTGATAGTATATTTAGAAAGCAAATCCTCTTTAATTAAATTTAATTTTTTTGAGTTTCTTCCAGTAATGATAAGATTGTAACCTTCTTGAGCTAATTTTTTGGCCCAACATTCACCTAATCCACCAGTTGCACCAGTAATTAATGCAGTTTTCATAATTCATCCCCATTCTTTATATGTATAGTATATTATAAATTAATTATATCATAAAATTCCTAATATAATTAATTTTAAAAACTTATTATTTGGGATATAATATAGACATTAGTTAGAAATAATGAAGTTTAAAATATAGGGAGGATACCGCTAGGTATATAGGGGGTGAAGAAAAATGAATATTATAAGTGTGACCAAAGAAAATATAGATAAGGAACATATATGTTGTGCCATTGCAGATAAAAAAGGTGAGTGTGCTGTGGCATCCAAAAAAGCTTGGCTAACAGAAAGATTCGAAGAAGGATTAGTGTTTAAAAAGGCAGATGTAAGGGGAAAAGTTTTTATTGAATATATCCCAGGAGAAAATGCTTGGAGTCCTGTGAATGCAGAAGGGTATATTTTTATTAATTGTTTGTGGGTATCTGGTCAATATAAAGGACAAGGCATTTCAAATCTACTGTTAGAATCTTGCATTCAAGATGCAAAAAATCAAGGTAAAAAGGGCCTTGTAATATTGGCGTCTAAGAAAAAGATGCCTTATTTAGCAGATCCTAAATATTTAAAGTATAAGAGATTTAAGGTAGCAGATGAAATAGAAGGGGGATATCAACTATATTACTTACCTTTTGCAGAAGATGGTGATAAACCTAGCTTTAAGGAATGTGTTAAGAATCCAACTATATCTGATGAAGGGCTAGTGATTTATTATACCAATCAATGTCCTTTCACAGAAAAATATATTGGCATTATAAAAGATATTGCAAATGAAAGAAATGTAACTGTATATACTAAAAAGATAGAAACAAAAGAAGAAGCACAAAATAGCCCATCACCATGGACAACTTTTAGTTTGTTTTATAATGGGCAATTTGTCACACATGAAATTTTATCGGATAAGAAGTTTATAAAATTTCTAGAAGAAAAAGGTTTATAAAATGGCTAAAGGCTATGGAGGTTCTAAATCCATAGCCTTTTTTTAGGGGAATAATGGTGGTTCTAAGACCATTATTCATTTAAGATATATTGGTTCTAAATGCGTGATTAAAATTATCTTGAGTAGTATTCGATAATGAGCTGTTCGTTGATCTCAATAGGAAGCTCGTCACGCTCTGGCATCCTAATAAGCGTACCTTGAAGTTTATCGCGGTCTACATTAAGGTATGGATAATCTGTAGAAAGTTCCATGTTATCCTTGAAAATTTGTAAATCTTGAGATTTTTCTTTAAGTGAAATAACATCACCAATTTTAATAGCATAAGAAGGTCTATCGACTTTCTTGCCATTAATAAGAAAATGTCCATGGTTAACCATTTGTCTTGCTTGGCGGATAGAACGAGCAAATCCCATTCTATATACCATATTATCAAATCTTGTTTCAAGAGCTGATAAGAAAATTGGACCAGGGTTTGAGCCTGCTTTAAATGCCTTGTTTACGTATTTAGCAAACTGCTTTTCTAAAACCCCATAATATGCTCTTAATCGTTGTTTCTCAAGTAATTGAGTACCATAATCAGAGAGTTTTTTGCTGTCCCTACTTGTTGTATTTGTTGCTCTGTCCATTGCTTTAGGATGTCCTACTACGTTTAATCCAAGGCTTCGGCACATCTTAAAACGTGGACCCATCATTTTTGCCATATTGTCCTCCTAACATTTAATAATAAGCTTATCATGTGATTATAATAACATGAATCATAAATTAATGAAAGTCATTTTCAATAAAAAATCAAAGTTTATCTATTTTGAATATAAAATCTATAAAAACAATAGATTACTTAGCGTATGTATATAAAATAGATTGAAATTATTTGCTCCCTTGTAAGAAAGTGAGAGTTAATGAGATTAAAATAACATAAACTACACATAACTCTAAGGTACAAAATAAAATATAAATTATTACTAGAAAATAATTATTAAAAAGGGTATACTATCATATATAGTATTTTTGGAGCGTTAAGATACTACATATGATAAAAATCATTATGAAATAAGTTGATTATAGATTACGTTATTATAGAAAGGGCATAGGATATGTGTAAATTTGAGATACAGGCTTTTGAGACATTTAGTTTGCAAGAGCATATAATAGAAATTCTTAAGCAAATACAAGCTGAGTATAAAGAGGAGGCTTATAACTTAGAAAAGCTTTATACAAGAATGCAAATTATGTATAAAGAAGGAATGAATGGGCAGGCAGTACTAAGTACACTTATTAAAGCAGCAGTAGAAATGATTACAAAGGAGGCACCTAAATGGGAGTTTATTGCTTCACGTCTTTTAATGGGGAAAGCAAAAGCAGAAATAAATGAACGTATGGCGCAAATAGGTATTACAAATTTTTATGATAAAATTTGCTACTTAACAAAAGAAAATTTATATGGTGAATATATTTTAGAAAACTATAGTAAAGAAGAAGTCATGTCTCTTGCTGATTATATGGTAGAAGAACGTACAAATTTATTAAATTATAGTGGACTTGATTTACTTTTAAATCGCTATGTTATTAAAAGTCATAGTCATGAAATTTTAGAAACACCACAAGAGATGTTTATGGGGATTGCGATGCATTTAGCTTTAAATGAGAAAGAAAAGGTGAAATGGGCAAAGGCGTTTTATGATATCTTAAGTAAGCTTAAAGTTACAGTAGCTACACCAACAATGTCTAATGCACGTAAACCTTATTATCAACTTTCATCATGTTTTATTGATACAGTGCCAGATAGTTTAGAGGGTATTTATAGAAGTATTACTAACTTTGCACAAGTTTCAAAGTTTGGTGGCGGCATGGGACTTTACTTTGGAAAGGTACGTGCCAATGGAAGTAGTATCCGTGGGTTTGAAGGCGCAGCTGGGGGCGTGATTCGTTGGATTAAACTTGCAAATGATACAGCTACAGCAGTAGATCAGTTAGGAGTAAGACAAGGGGCAGTAGCTTGTTACTTAGATGCATGGCATAGAGATTTACCAGAGTTCTTACAACTTAAAACAAATAATGGGGACGATAGAATGAAAGCCCATGATGTATTTACTGGAGTATGTTATCCTGATTTATTCTGGAAAATAGCTAAAGAAGATATTGAGGGAGATTGGCATTTAATGTGTCCTCATGAAATTAAAATAGTTATGGGGTATGCATTAGAAGATTACTACGGTGAAGAATGGGAAAAACGCTATTTAGAATGTATCAACAATCCTAAAGTGCATAAACGTACAGTTAAGATTAAAGATTTAATTCGTCTCATTTTAAAATCTTCAGTAGAAACTGGAGCACCATTTACTTTTAACCGTGATACAGTCAATAAGATGAATCCTAATGGACATGAAGGAATAATTTATTGTTCTAACTTATGTACAGAGATTGCTCAGAATATGAGTGAGATTAAAGGCATTAAAAGAGAGATTAAAGAAATTGATGGCCAAACTGTGATTGTAGAAAGTATGGGAGCTGGTGACTTCGTAGTATGTAATTTAGCTTCTCTTACATTACCTAATATTGAAGAGGAGGAACTTGAATCAGTAGTTTATACAATTACAAGAGCATTAGATAATGTTATTGATTTAAACTTCTATCCATTAGATTATGCCAAAGTGACCAATAGAGGCTATAGACCTATTGGACTTGGGGCAAGCGGTTATCATCATTTACTTGCTAAAAAAGATATTCCATTTGAATCACAGGCTCATCTTGATTATGTTGAAGATTTATTTGAGAAGATTAACTTCTATGCAATTAAAGCAAGTAGTCAGTTAGCAGAAGAAAAAGGAATGTATAGTCATTTTAAAGGAAGTGACTGGCAAACAGGTGCTTATTTTGAAAAACGTCATTATGATAGTGAAATGTGGTTAAGCTTAAAAGATAAAGTAGCCCAAAGTGGTATGCGTAACGGGTATTTATTAGCTATTGCACCTACAAGTTCTACATCCATTATTTCAGGCACAACACCATCTATTGATCCTATTATGAAGAAATATTATATAGAAGAGAAAAAGGGTGCACTTATTCCTCGTGTGGCACCAGATTTAAACGCACAAACAGTGTGGCTTTATAAAAATGCCCATTA
>USPX01000129.1 GCA_900556665.1 uncultured Eubacteriales bacterium | reverse complement strand
GCTAAGCACTGCTTGAAGTTAATCCACTTTTATTTTAAAAAGTTTACATATCAATCATTAACGAAAGTATATATTTTTAATTTGCCAACCGCTTTCATTTACTTGTAATGTAATATCAGCGATGAAAGTACCTTCTTCTGGAACTGATTCATCATTCCAAAGTGTGCTGGAAATAGACTTATGACCAAAGGTTGCAACCACTTCAGAGATACGCCAGTTTTTAGCATACTTGGTATTAATGGCTACTTTAGCATTTTTTACTAAGAGAGTTGGGGCTGCATTACCAGCGCCGCAAGGTAAGAAGTAGCGAAGTTGTGTTTCTAGTTTAATGAAGTCATAAGAGGAGGCATCTTCAATGACTTTATCTACAAAAACTTTAGGTGTTTTATCGTAGTCTGTAAGGGTACTTGCTTCATTAACAGCTTTGGCAAAAGCTTCGATTTGAGAGGTGGTAGTGGCTTTAAGTCCACAGGCCATAGGATGTCCGCCGCCGCCATCTAATAAATGAAGGAAAGGCTTGAAGCTTTGGAACATATCATATTCTTCAATAGAACGTCCTGAACCTTTATAAGTGCCATGAATTGTACGGGCAAAGACTACAGTTGGACGATAATATTTTTCTTTAATTTTACCAGCTACAAGTCCAACCACACTTTCATGAGCTGTTTCATCAATTTGAATAATGATATCAGGAAGCCTACTAATTTGTGATACCTTTTCATCTACTCTGGCAATAGAATCCCTTTCTTCTTCTTGACGACGTATATTTAAATCGTCTAGATTTTTCTTAGAGGTAATTAAATCGTCATAGTTAGTTTTTCTCAAATATTGCAGAGCAGTTTCAGCACTTTCAAGTCGACCACAGGCATTAAGGCGAGGTCCGATTTGGAAACCAAGTGTACCCACTGAAATGCGGGAGTTAATCACAGTGGCAGCAGGGATAGCATTTTGATTGAGGGCACTGATTCCTGTCTTAACCATATGTCTATTTTCACCAATAAGTGGGGCAACGTCACATACTGTTCCCATTGCTACTAAAGATTGGATACGTGCAACTAATTCTTTACTTGGTTTCACCTTAAAGTGAGAAAGAAGGGCTTGCCCCAATTTATAAGCAATACCTACACCAGCTAATGATTTATAAGGATATTCACAATCAGGTTGATGTGGATTAATAATGGCATCTGCTTCTGGAAGAATAGCAGGAAGCTCATGGTGATCCGTAACGATAACTTGCATACCTAAAGATTTAGCGTGTGATACAGCTTCAGTAGCTGAAATACCGTTATCTACAGTAATGATTAATTTAACGCCTGCGCGGTGGGCTGCCTCTACAATACTAGGATTGAGACCATAGCCATCAGTTTCACGAACAGGTAAATAATGATCCATATGTGGATAGTTAAGGGCTTCAAATACAGAAATCAAAACATATGTACTTGTTACGCCATCGACATCATAATCTCCCACAACACGAATTTTTTCATTACGTGACATAGCCTCAGTAATAATTTTAACAGCAAGATGAATATCTTTTAGTTTATCAAAGTGTTTCGGTCTATTAGTTCCTACAATATATTCTTTTATTTCATTTAAATCAAAGGCATTACGTTCACAAATAATAGCTGCAATAAAATCGTATAAATCATAAGTACGAGCAACTTCTTCAATGATACTTTTTTGCTCGGGTGTATAGATTTTTTCTGCATGCTCTAAAATAGTTTTCATACAAATCTCCTATCTAATCATGATAAAAGTATTGTAGTCTAGAAAATTAATAATTTCTAGTACCAAAATATAGAACATAGATGAACTAGAGTATAAAAATCAAATTATAGAGTAGTTTATTTATAAAGAAGAAGTTAGAGTGAGATTCATAGAAAAAGGGAGTTGAAACTATGAAAGAGGTATATTATAATGACAGAGAGTAAATTAAATAAGTCAATATATCACTTTTTGTAAAGCAAAAACATATAATGACAAAAAGAATAATCACTTATATAATATTAAAAGCAATGAACGGAAGAGTATTATACGTGCGCTATGTCAGAGAGTAATCCATTTTGCTGCGAGGATTTCATAGAAGCGGTATAAGAAGTGCATTCGGGAGCTAAATATGTGAGCTTAAATGGCTAGCATATTTCGTAAACCTGCGTTAAAGGGAAGAGATAAAGCAGATAGTCTAAGATGCTGCTTTAATCAGAGTGGAACCGCGAACTACCTTGCCTCTGAATGAAGAGGGAAGGCTTTTTTTATGCCAAAATCTATTCGATTATTGCTTAAGGTATATCCCGGCTTTTAGAGCTTACGTGTAAGGATTAGAATGGAGGAAGATTATGGGAGTAATAAGAGAAGAAATGCGAGTCATTAAAGAGAGAGACCCAGCCATAAAAAGTAGTGCAGAGGTATTTTTATATCCTTGCTTTTATGCTATTTTGTTTCATCGACTAGGTCATTTCTTCTATAAGCACAAAATGTTTTTTGTAGCAAGACTTATATCTCAGATTAGCAGAGGGCTAACAGGTATTGAAATTCACCCAGGAGCTAAAATTGGTAAAGGATTATTTATTGATCATGGCATGGGTGTAGTCATTGGTGAAACTTGTGAAATAGGTGATAATGTTACCATTTATCATGGTGTTACATTAGGTGGAACCGGTAAAGATCATGGGAAACGTCATCCTACTATTGGTAACAATGTTATGATTAGTACAGGAGCAAAAGTATTAGGACCTTTTAAAGTTGGAGATAATTCACGTATAGCAGCGAATGCAGTTGTACTCCAAGAAGTACCTGAAGATAGTACCGTAGTTGGCATACCTGGAAAGGTAGTTAGAATTCAAGGTAAACGTGTAGACCCTTGTCAGGAATTAGACCAAGTAACCGTACCAGACCCTATTAAAATGGAACTTTGTCGTATGGACAGTCGCATTAAAGAATTAGAAGAAATCATTGAAAAAATGAATACTAGGTTAAAAACTAATATTCAATTTGAAGAACATAGTTTAAATGATAGTAGCGAAGAGATATGCCAAGAATGTACTCATGAAGATCAATGCTATATGTATTATATTTAAATAAAAATAAACTATAAAATGAATAGAGAGGGATAACATGATTAAAATTTATAATACGCTTACAAAGCAAAAAGAAGAATTTAAACCAATTGAGCCAAATAAAGTACGCATGTATGTATGTGGTCCAACAGTTTATAACTTAATTCATATTGGTAATGCAAGACCTTATATCGTATTTGATACAGTACGCCGTTACTTTGAAAGCGTAGGATATGATGTAAACTATGTACAAAACTTCACAGACGTAGATGATAAAATCATCAAAAAAGCAAATGAAGAAGGACGTACTACAACAGAAGTTGTAGAACAATATATCGCAGAAACACTTCAAGATGTTAAAAATTTAAATGTAACACCTGCTACAAAACATCCACGCGTAACAGAAGAGATGGATCAAATTATTAAAATGATTGAAACACTTATTGAAAAAGGTTTTGCATATGAAGTAAATGGTACAGTTTACTACAATACAGCAGCATTTGAAGGCTATGGTAAACTTTCTAAGAAAGTACTTGAAGAATTAGAAGCTGGACGTAGTGAAAGGGTTACACTTACAGAAGAAAAGAAAAATCATATGGACTTCGTACTTTGGAAACCTAAAAAAGAAGGTGAACCATACTGGCAAAGTCCATGGAGCGATGGGCGTCCAGGATGGCATATCGAATGTTCTGCTATGGCAAAACGTTACTTAGGAGACACAATTGATATTCACGCTGGTGGAGAAGACCTCGTATTCCCACACCATGAAAATGAAATCGCACAAAGCGAAGGCGCAAATGGCGCAGAGTTCGCTCACTACTGGATGCACAATGCTTTCTTAAACATTGATAACAAAAAAATGTCTAAATCACTTGGTAACTTCAAAACACTTCGTGATGTAGGCGAAATGTATGGCTATGATGTAGTACGTTTCTTCATGCTTAATGCCCACTACAGAAGTCCACTTAACTTCAGTGCAGAGCTTATGGAATCAGCTAAATCAAGCTTAGAACGTATCAAAAATGCTAAAATGACACTTGAATTTGCATTAAAAAATAGTCAAGTAGAAGCTTTAACATCAGAAGAAGAAACTCTTCTTGCAGAGCTTCCAAAACTTGAAGCACGTTTCCATGAAGCAATGGAAGATGACTTCAATACAGCAGATGCTATTAGTATCATCTTTGAACTTGTTAAATTTGCAAATACTTATGCTAAAGAAGGTGCTTCAAAACCTTTCATTCAAGCAGTATTTGATTTATTTACTAAATTAAATGATACTTTAGGTTTATTATATGACTTAAAAGGCGATAATGAAGATGGATTAAGTGACGCTGAAATCGAAGAATACATTGAAAAACGTAAACAAGCTAAAAAAGCAAAAGACTTTGCTGAAGCTGACCGTATTCGTGAATTCTTAAAAGATAGCGGCGTGCTTATTGAAGATACTAGAGAAGGTGTGCGTTACAAACGCGTTTAATAAATAGGAGATCATATGAATAAAACAATCGTAGAAGGTTTACTGGAAGTAACTTCAGTACCAATGAATCATAAGGCAAATAGTTATTCACCATTAGCACTTGCATATATTGGTGATGGTGTATATGAAATGTTTATACGTACTTATGTAATTAATAAAGGAAATGCCCCTGTAAATAAAATGCACAAGGCTTCTAGAGAACTTGTAAGAGCCAGTGCACAAGCGAAAATCTACTATTTAATAGAAGATGCTTTAACAGAGGCAGAGATGGCAGTTTTAAAAAGAGGACGTAATGCAAAAAGCATTTCTGTTCCTAAAAATGGTGATGTCACAGAGTATAGACATGCTACAGGTTTAGAGGCGCTCATCGGCTATCTCTATATAGATGGACAAATTGAACGTATCAAAGAGTTAATTGACTTAGGCCTTCAAAGACTTCATGAATCAGAGACGAAATAATAGGGCTTAAATAAAGGAGAAACAAAAATGACAAAAGGTAAACACATGCCAAAAGGCAAAAGAGAAGCAGGCTTCAAAGAAGAAGGTTTCAAAAAAGATAACTTCAGAAAAGGTAGAAGGAATTTTGAAGAAGAACGTTTTGAACCAGTAGAGCTTGATGAAAATGTACTCTTTGGTAGAAATGCAGTAATTGAAGCTTTAAAAGGTGAGAGAACTATCGATAAAATCCTTGTTCAAAAAGGTGAAAAAGAAGGTTCTGTGATTAAAATCATCAGTGGTGCTAAAGCTAAAAATATCGTAGTTCAAGAAGTAGAAAAATCAAAATTAGATGAGCTGACAGGACGCGAAAAACATCAAGGGGTAGTAGCTTATGTGGCGGCTCATGAATATGTAAGCGTAGATGAAATCTTAGAATATGCAAGATCAAAAGGAGAACATCCATTTGTACTGATCTTAGAAAATATCCAAGATCCACACAATTTAGGGGCTATCGTTCGTACAGCCCATACAGCTGGTGTACATGGGATTATCATTCCTAAAAGAAGAGCTGTAGGACTTACAGGAACAGTAGCTAAATCTTCAGCAGGCGCCTTAGAGCATACAAAGATTGCTAAAGTAAGTAACATTCAGCAAACAATTAAAGAACTTAAAGCACAAGGTTTATGGATTGCTTGTGCAGATATGGGCGGTAAAACATTGTTTGAAGAAGATCTTACAGGACCAATTGGTATCGTAGTAGGAAGTGAAGGAGAAGGAATCTCTAGACTTACACGTGAAAACTGCGATTATATCGTAAGTGTACCAATGTATGGTAAAGTTACTTCTTTAAATGCTTCAGTAGCTGCAAGTATTATGGTGTATGAAGTAGTACGTCAAAGAAATTTTAAATAGTATAAAAGGTGTTGTAAAAGTTTATTTTACA
>USPX01000128.1 GCA_900556665.1 uncultured Eubacteriales bacterium | reverse complement strand
ACGTTCTTTATATACATTAATAATTCCGTTTAACATACATTATCCTTTCTAAAACAAAATTAAAAGGCTGCCAAAAGCAGCCTCTTAATTTCATTTATTTATTCATAACATCTGAAATCATTTTAGACATTTGCATACCACGTTCAATAGATTCATCTAATCTAAATAAAAATTCAGGTGTGTTTCTAAGATTAATACGGCGTGCTACTTCTCTACGGATATAACCTTGAGCTTTTGTTAAAGCTGCCATTACATCTTGTTTTTTATTATCTTGAAGTACACTGATATAAACTTTAGCTGTTTTTAAGTCATTTGTTGTATCAACAGCTACAACACTAATCATTGTATCTTGTACAGCTGGGTCTTTAATTTCAGTACGTATAATCTCTGCAATCTCTCTTCTGATTTCTTCGTTAATTCTAGTTAATCTTTGACTTGCCATTTTTATCACTCCTCATTTTTAAGCTACATTATTTGTAGTTTAAAACTATCTTGGAACCTCTTCCATGATGAATGCTTCTACAGTATCGCCTTCTTTGATGTCATTGTATTTCTCGAACATAACACCACATTCGTAGCCTGTAGCAACTTCTTTTGCATCATCTTTGAAACGTTTAAGTGAAGTAAGGTTTCCTTCGTATACTACAATACCATCACGTACGATACGTACACCAGCATTTCTTACGATTTTACCATCTAATACATAAGCACCACCAACAGTACCAAGACCTGATACTTTGAATGTTTGACGAATTTCTGCATGACCTACTACTTTTTCAACGAATTCAGGATCAAGCATACCTTTCATCGCTAATTTGATATCTTCAATCGCATTGTAGATTACACGGTATAAACGGATATCTACTTCTTCACGATCTGCAATAGCTTTAACAGCAGATTCTGGTCTTACGTTGAAACCAATGATGATAGCACCTGAAGCTGAAGCTAATTGTACGTCAGATTCTGTGATTGTACCAACACCACCGTGAATTGTGCGGATACGTACTTCTTCATTACTTAATTTTTCTAAGCTTTGTTTTACAGCTTCTACTGAACCTTGAACGTCAGCCTTAATGATGATGTTAAGTTCTTTCATTTTACCTTCTTGGATTTGAGAGAATAAATCATCAAGAGATACTTTATTTGGTGTTTGACCAATCATTTGTACTCTACCTTGTGCACGAATTTGTTCTGCAACTTGACGCGCTTGTTTGTCGTTTTTAGCTACATAGAATAATTCTCCACCTGTTGGTACTTCTGAAAGACCAAGGATTTCTACTGGTGTACTTGGAAGTGCTTTTTTAACATTTCTACCTTTATCATCAATCATTGCACGTACACGACCATATGCACTACCTGCAACGATTGGATCACCAACTTGAAGTGTACCAGATTGTACAAGTACTGTAGCTACTGGACCACGACCTTTGTCAAGTTGTGCTTCAATGATTGTTCCTCTTGCTTTACGTCTTGGATTCGCTTTAAGGTCACCCATTTCAGCAACAAGAAGTACCATTTCAAGAAGTGTATCGATACCTTCACCTTTAAGTGCTGATACTGGTACACAGATGATATCTCCACCCCAGTCTTCTACAAGAAGTCCTTGATCTGCAAGTTCTTGTTTTACGCGGTCTGGGTTTGCACCTGGTTTATCAATTTTGTTCATTGCAACAATGATTTGTACATTAGCTGCACGTGCATGGTTAATCGCTTCGATTGTTTGTGGCATAACACCATCATCAGCAGCAACTACAAGAATTGCAATATCTGTAACTTGTGCCCCTCTTAAACGCATTGCTGTGAAAGCTTCATGCCCTGGTGTATCTAAGAAAGTGATTTTTTCACCTTTTAAGCTGATTTGTGAAGCACCAATGTGTTGTGTAATCCCACCTGCTTCTTTAGCTGTAACATGTGTTGAACGGATTGCATCAAGTAATGATGTTTTACCGTGGTCAACGTGTCCCATTACTACTACTACTGGTGGACGTTTTTCTAAATCTTTTTCTTCATCTACGATTTCGCCAAAGATTTCTTCCATTAAGTCTTTTTCTTCTTCAACTTCTGTAAGTACATCAAATTCTTCAGCAAGTTCTGTTGCTGTATCAAAGTCGATTTCTTGATTCATTGTGGCAAGTTTGCCTTTTTTCATTAATCTTTTAATAAGTTCTGTTGCTGTTACGTCTAACTTATCAGCTAATTCTTTAAGTGTAAGACTAGCTGGGATTTGAATGATTTTAATTTCATCTTCATTTGTGTCTGGTTGATTGTTCTTATTTTCTATCATATCGCTCTCTTTACCTTGTTTTTTTTGTAATTTTTTTTTGGCTGGCTTTGTTGTCACTGCTGCAATTTCTGTATTAGTCTCTTTAGTAACTTCTTTGTAGTAATTCATAACTAGATTTGCTTCTTCATCCTCTAAAGTACTCATATGACTATGTACTTCAAAGCCATACTCAGTTAACATATCCATAATTTCTTTACTGCTAATATTAAGTTTCTGGGCAACTTCATACACTCTTACTTTAGACATATCTCCACCTCCAAATGTGATTACTTACTTAAACCAATTAACTCCTCAATTTTCTTGGCAAAGTTTTCATCTACTATCGCAATAACTGCGCGTGGGTTCTTACCTACTCTGTCACCAATTGCTTCTTTAGTACCCCATGTTACACATGGTATACTACGGTAACTTGTTTTATCATTAAATAACTTTTTAGTGTTATTTGATGCATCTGTAGCAACAATTACTAAATGAGCTGTTTTACTAAGTACAGCTTCCTTTGTTGCAAATTCACCTGTCACTAGCTTACCAGCTTTTTGACATAAACTTAGCATTTGATAAATTCTACTGTTCATCATAAGCCTCAAACTCTTTTCTCAATTCGCTGTAAATTGATTTATCTACTGCCATTTTAAAAGATCTTTCTAATCCTTTATTCTTTTCAGCTTTGTTTAAGCACTCAATATCTTTACAAATATAAGCACCTCTACCTGGCTTCTTTCCATGAAAATCAAGTGAAAAATTTCCTTCTTGATCTCTTACGATACGAATCATATCTTTTTTATTTTTCATTTCGTTGCAACCTGTACATTTACGCAAAGGAATCTTTCTTGTTTTCATAGGCTATTACTCCTCTACAATTTCAGATTCTTCTACTTCATCAGCAACTTCAGTAGTTGTTTCATTTTGAAGTGCTTCTAATTCTTCAGGTTTTACACTTTTAATGTCAATTTTCCAGCCTGCAAGTTTTGCAGCAAGTCTTACATTTTGACCACCTTTACCAATAGCAAGTGTTAAAATATTTTCTGGAACGATAACTTTTGCATTTCTTTCGCCTTCTGTTTCTTCAAGCTCTACGCTAAGTACTTTAGCTGGGCTAAGTGCTTCTTTAATAAATTCTTTTGGATCTTCATTCCAGTGTACAACGTCAATTTTTTCACCGTTTAATTCTTGAACGATGTTATTGATACGTTTACCTTTTTCACCTACACAAGCACCTACTGGATCTACTAATGGATCATTTGAGTAAACTGCGATTTTTGTACGAGAACCAGCTTCTCTTGCGATACTTTTAATAACAACAGTACCATCTTTGATTTCTACTACTTCTTGTTCGAAAAGTCTTTTTACAAGTTCTGGGTGTGTACGTGAAACGATAACTTGTGCTCCTGCGTTTCTATTTTTACCTTCTGATTTACCTTCATTTTTGTTGAAGTCTTTTACTGCTAAAAGATAGAATGATTTATATTCACCAATACCACCATTAGCTTCCATTTGTGCATCAAAGTTATCATTTGGCATAGCTTCTGATGTTGGAAGTGATGCTTCTGTGAAATCTAATTGTACAATATAACCATTTTTTTCTTTTCTTAAAACTTTACCTTTAATGATATCGTTTAATTTAACGCTATATTGTTCGTAAACCATTTGTCTTTCGGCTTCTTTAATTTTTTGAATAACTACTTGTTTTGCATTTTGTGCTGCAATACGACCGAAGTTTTTAGGTGTGATTTCTACGTCGATAACGTCATCTAATTCTACCATAGAGTTGATTGCTCTAGCATCTGATAAGTCGATTTCTAAAAGTTCGTTATCTACCCAACCATCTTCTACAACAGTTTTAGATGCATATACTTTTACATCACCTGTTTTTTCATCAATGTTAATTTTAAGGTTTTGTTTACCATTTGTGCTTACACCAAAGTGTTTTTTACAAGCTACTTCGATTGATTGTTTAATTGCATCAATAAGCTTCTCCTTATTAATTCCTTTAGACGCAGCAATTTGCTCAATTGCCATAATAAATTCTTGATTCATTTTAATCCTCCTCCAAGTTTGTGCTTCATTCAAGCCTATGTTTATTACCCATATTACGTATCATGTATTAGAACATGATTGCAAGTCTAACCTGTGCTACATTTTTAAGATTAATAGCGAGGCGTGTGCCTTCATCATCTAAGATAAGTTCATCTGCTGTTTTTTCTACAAGTTCTGCTGTAAGATGTTTTTGTTTATCAATTGCTTCATAAAGTTTAACATCTACCATACGACCTTTGTATTTTACATACTCACGATCTCTTTTTAAGATACGATCAAGTCCTGGTGAACTTACTTCTAATGTGTAAGCTTCTTTAATAATATCTTTTTCATCAAGTACCTCTTCAATTGCACGACTTGTAAGTCTGCAATCTTCAATATTGATGCCACCTTCTTTATCGATATATATTCTTAAATAATAGTTTGGTCCTTCCTTAACATATTCTACATCAACGAGTTCATAGTTAAGTTCAGCAAGGATTGGTTCTAAGTACCCTTCTACTGTTTCTACTAGTTGTTTTTTATTCATGCTTTTCATCCTTTCATACAATATAGTTTGACTTAAACTAAATTATATATACATCTAAACAATACGAAAGAGTGGGTAAAAACCCACTCTTTCTCAAACGTTCATGATTATAATTATAAATTATACTACTAATAGGTAAAAAAAGCAAGTCTATTAGTAATATATCTCTCATCTCTTTTAAATTTCAGCAATTTCTTGCATTAAAGCCTCAAATAACTCTTCCTCTTTGACTTTTTTTACAATCTGACCTTTTTTAAAGATTAAGCCTTCACCACGTCCACCGGCAATACCGATATCCGCTTCTCTAGCTTCACCAGGTCCATTTACTGCACATCCCATAACTGCAATCTTAATATCTTTTTTCAGTGCTTTAGTAGCTTCTTCTACTTGTTTAGCAAGTTCAATAAGATTTACTTCTGTACGCCCACAAGTTGGGCATGAAATAATCTCTGGGCCAAACTTTCTAAGCCCAAGTGCTTGAAGCACAGTTTGTGCACATGTAATCTCCTCTACAGGATCATCTGATAAGGATACGCGAATCGTATCTCCTATTCCCCTTGATAAAATTGCACCAAGACCTACTGAAGATTTAATTGTTCCCTTATAAAGTGTTCCTGATTCTCCTGTGCAAATGTTGTATATGTTTCAATTGCAAGAGGCACATTAGAAGCTTTTAATGAAACTACAATGTCTCTAAAGTCAAGTTTCTCTAAGATTTCAATATGCTTTCTTGCACTTTCTACCATGGCTCTTGCATTCACACCACCACAAGCTTCCATCACACTTTTTTCTACTGAACCAGAGTTTACACCAATACGGATTGGGATATTATACGCTTTTGCTTTTTCAACTACTGCAATAACTCTTTCTTCACTTCCGATATTCCCTGGATTAATGCGTAATTTATTAACCCCGTTTTCAATTGCCATAAGTGCTAAACGATAATCAAAATGAATATCTGCTACAAGCGGTACATGAATACGTGGTACAATTTTTTCAATTGCTTTAGCAGCTGTTTCATTTGGTACAGCTACTCGTACCATTTCACATCCTGCTTCTTCTAATGCTAAAATCTGTGCTACAGTGGCATCTACATCTTC
>USPX01000127.1 GCA_900556665.1 uncultured Eubacteriales bacterium | reverse complement strand
TATTGCCACTGATATAAGCCCCAAATAAACTACTACTTAACACTGGTAAGCCTGTTGCAAAACCTGTACGTACTTCCATGACTGTATACGCACGTTTTAAAAATTTAATCATTAATTTACACTCCCTGCTGTCATTCCTTTATAAATATACTTCTGTAAAAATACAAACATTAACATCATTGGCAGCATACTAATCAGTATAGCCGCACTCACTACTTGCCAATGAATCTGATTTGGTCCAACAAAACGATAAAGTGCTGTGGAAACTGTACTTAACTTACTGCTTGGCATATAGAGATAAGGTATATAAAAGTCATTATATACACTAATGAGCTTCAATAATGCAATAGTGGCAGAAGCTGGTTTTAAAAGTGGCAAGATAATGTGTGTATAAATTCTAAAGTAGCTGGCTCCTTCTAACCTTGCTGCTTTATCTAAACTCTTAGGTAACTTTTCAAAAGCCTGCATATAAATATATAAAGTCACCATGTCTGCACCAATATAAATGATAACGGGTGCAAAAATCGTATTATAAATTCCCATCTTATAAATCAATTTAAAAGTAGCAACTTGTGCAATTTCTAGAGGCATAATAGAAACCACTAAATATAAAAATAAAAGTGTCTTTTTAAATTTAAAGTCAAACCTACAAATCACATAAGCGATCATAGACCCAATCATAATACTTCCTATAATCGATAAAGCCACTAAAATAAATGTATTGATGAACCCTATGAGCATTTTTCCTTCTATAAAAGCTCTTTTGAAATTCTCTAAATTTAAAAAGCTGTGAGGCAGCGTCAGTCCTGAAGTTGTAATAAACTCCTCATAAGTTTTAAAAGCCCCGAAAAAAATAGTTAAAAGGGGAAAGAAGACAATGAAACACCATAGGATTAGTACTCCATACTTCAATATATTTTTAATACTTTGTTTAATCATGATCTTGTGCCTTCACTTTCTGCTGTAAACTGGTTAAGGCAATAATAATCACACCAATAATCATCGCCATACTTGCTGCCCTACCATACATCTTATCTTCAAAAGCCGTTTTCATGGTTTTTAATAAGAAGGTACTTGTACCATTTGAACCATTAGTCATAATCATAGGGATTTCAAAAGCAGATAAGGCTCCTATGGTGAGCAAAATAAAGTTGAGCTTAAGGACAATATGAATCCCTGGCAAAATTACATAACGAATCGTCTGCCAGATAGAAGCACCTTCTATAGCAGCTTGTTTATAATGCTCTTTTGGAATACAGCTGATGGCCCCAAAATATAGGATAAAGCTACGTCCTGTATGACGCCATATGGAAATAGCCCCTAATGTATAATTCACAACTCTGGGATCACCTAACCAATAGCGTATATATTCACCGAGTCCCAAATAAGTTAAAAGCATATCTAAACTGCCTTTAGGTGTTAAAACTACTTTAAACATCATCCCTATGGCCATCCCACTAATTACCGTAGGAAGTACAATAGCTGCTTTAAAAAATGTCTTTCCTTTTACCTTATACGAAAGCATAATCGCAAAACTTAAGGCGATAATAATTTGCACAAGTCCTGCTGCAAAATAAATGAAACTATTTAAAAAGACCCTTATATAATCAGGGTCTTTTAAAATACGTACATAATTTGCAAAGCCTATAAACTCCTTCTTGGGACTTAGTCCATCCCAAGAAGTAAAGCTATAACTTATAAGTGCAAGCATTGGCCATAAATTAAATGCTACAAATAATAATAAAGGAAAGAATAAAAAACTTATAATAAGTTGTCGTTCTTTACGCCTTATATTATTTTCCATTTTCTTTTGCTACTTGCTCCCATTTTGTTTCTAAACTTTGAATATATGCTTCATAACTTTCATTTTGTTCTGGGTAAAGCCCAATGTTAATGACTTTTTGAATAGCATCTGTAAGTCTTGCGATTCCTACTTCTTTTGCAATTGTGCTATACATCGCATCAACCTCTGGATCTGTTGGTGGCGCTGTTAAAACTGTTTGATTTTCTGTAACAAGTGCTTTATCTGCTTCATTTAAGTCTGCAATAAATGGTGTCATCCCACCAAGGTCAGCTGCATAACCACTAGCTGCTGATACGAAGAATTCTACAAAAGCTTTAGCTGTTTCTTTATTTTCACTGTGTTTGCTTACACCAATTACTTCTGGCGCACCAATTGCTACACTTGATTTGCCATCTAACTGCACTGGAAGTGGGAACATACCGATTGCCTCATCACTTCCTGCCATTTGACGCATTTCATTGGCATCTTGTGAACCTCTCATCATCATGGCAATTTCACCATTTACGATTTTTTGTTGACCTTGAGCACTCTCTAAAGTCATTGGATCTTCTTCAATATAACCTTTAGATGCTAAATCATAAATTAAATCTAATACTTCTCTAATTGGTTGTCCTTCTTTAAGTGCAGTTCCTGCTTCTAACATTTCTGCTTTGTAGTTTTCACCACCGAATGAAGAAAGTGTACCACCCCAGATTCCCATTCCTGGACCATAGTTTGTAAAGAATGGTACAGCCTCTGTAGTCGATTTGATTTTTTCACATACTGCAAGGAATTCTTCTGTAGAAGTTGGCATTTCTGTAATTCCTGCTGTTTTAAATACTTCTGTATTATAAATCATGCCTAATACATTAATAGCTGTTGGCAGTCCATAAACATTACCCTCAAAATCTGCTTCTGTCACATCTAAGTATTTGCTGCTCATTTCTTCTACAGTGCCAAGTGGTTCAAAATAGTTAGGATATACTGAGCGGTTAGCTGACATACTAAATGGAATGAATAATACATCCCCATAATCTGTTGTATTCATACGTGTTGTAATAGATTCTGCATAATCTGCTGAGTTTTCCCATATAATATCTGTTACACTTGGATATTTAGCAATAAAGTCTGCCTCAATTTTTGCAAAGAGTTCATCCGCATCTGTACGGCTTGTTAAAACTTTTAATACACCGCCAATTTCATCTTGCGTCGCTACTGCTTCTTTTTCTCCTGCACACCCTGTAAATACTAATGGTGCTGCAAGTAATAAACTTAACCACTTTTTCATTTTCTAATCTCCAATTCTCTTTTCTGCTATTTTGTCAAATAGTTGTGCCTGATCAAACTGCAATTTAATGCCAACCTCTGTTCCTACTTGAACCTGTAACATAGCACTTATCTTGGCTATGATTACCTCTGTTTTATATTGAAGGTGAAGGATTTGTTCGCTGCCTAAGTAAGCAATCTGTACCACCTTTGTGACAAAGTCTCCTTCACTTATATCCGTTATTTGTACATGCTCCGGTCTTAAACCTAAATAACATGTTTCTGGTATTTTTCTATGTATATCGCCTGCCTCATAAATGACTCTGTCATTTAATATCACATGATTTTCATCTGCCTTAACCTCAAAAACATTCATTTGCGGATGCCCTATAAAAGTTGCCACAAATAAATTAGATGGCTTATGATAAATTTCATAAGGTGTACCAATCTGCATGATTTCACCTTTATTCAGTACGACCACTCTGTCTGCCATAGTTAAAGCTTCTGTTTGATCATGGGTCACATAAAGCATAGTTGCCCCTAATGCCTTATGAAGCTTTGTAATCTGGCTTGCTGTATAATATTTTAATTTAGCATCTAAATGTGACAAAGGCTCATCCATTAAAAAGAGTTTAGGTTCCCTCACCATAGCACGGGCTAAGGCTACCCTTTGTCTTTCACCACCAGAAAGATGTTTCGGCTTTTGCTTTAATAAAGCTTCTAAGCCTAACATTTGTGCGGCCCACTTCACTTTTTCTTCCCTCTGCTTTTTAGGGACTTTACGAATTTTCATCCCAAAAGCAATGTTTTCATAAACATTCATATGTGGAAATAAGGCATAATTTTGAAATACCATAGCAAGGTCTCTTGCCTTGGGTTCTAAATATGTAATATTTTTAGTATCTAAATAAATCTCCCCTGTTGTAGGCTTTTCAAAACCACAAATCACATCTAATAAAGTGGATTTTCCACTGCCACTAGGTCCTACAATAACCACAAGTTCGCCTTTTTCAATAGTTAAATCAAAAGGCTTCAGTGCTGCTTCATTTTTTCCTAAATACTGTTTACTAATATTTTGAAATTGTATATAACTCATGTTGTCACCACCTGTAAATCATTTTATGTCACCTAGCACTTGGCTATTATAGCTTTATGTGAAATATTTGTCAAATATTTTCATATAAATTTTACTTCAATTATCTCTTTTTCTATTTCTTACATTTTTATCATCATTTTCATGATAAATACAACAATTTTCCAGTTCAAGTAATTTAAGCCTTATGCATTAAACTAACTTAATCACAAAAAAAGGAATCACCTTTTATAAGGCAATTCCTTTCTATAAACACTACTTTTTTCTAGTTACTTTTTTAACATATTACAGCTATGCAACTTTTAACTTATTCATCTATTTGTTTAATAATTTCTTATAGCTGGCATCTACACAAATTGCTCCAAAAGGCGCTGTAATTATAATCGCCAATACTGCTACTGTTAAAACTTCCAGGCCACATGAAAGCCCCATACTTAATGGCACACCCCCAATAGCTGCTTGAACGGTTGCTTTAGGTGTATAAGCCAACATACAGAAAAAGCGTTCTTTCATTGTAAGTGGTGTTTTTAGAAGTGCCACAAATACACCAATCATACGTAGACCCAACGCGCCCACTACAATGACAATAGCTGTTACGCCTGCACTTATAGCATATTTTAAGTCTACTGTTGCACCAACTAATACAAAAAGTATGATTTCAGCACCTAACCAAAGTTTATTATATTTGGTGCTCATACGTTTCGCTAAATCACCATTTATCTGACTCAGTATAATCCCTAAGCTCATAATAGCTAATAATCCTGAAATAGGTAAAATGCCTTCTAGTAAAGTTTCAAGTTCTAATAGTAAAAAAGATACACTTAAAATAATGATTACTTTAATGGTGTCACGCATATGCCACTTTTTGAAAAAGAAATTAAGTAAATACCCTACAGCGCTGCCGACTAAAATCCCCATAATAATGGCAATTGGAATCTGCATAAAACTTAGAGCGGATACACTTTCTCCTGCTGCAAGACCTGTAAAAGCTGTAAATAACACAATTACAAATACGTCATCTACTGAAGCCCCTGCTAAGATTAGTTGTGGGATACTTTTCCCAGTCCCATAACCTTCTTCCATTAAACGAATCATTCTTGGTACAATAACCGCTGGTGAAGCTGCTGCGATAACGCTTCCCATAATGGCTGCATCAATGAGTCTCATGCCAAATAAGGTTGTCCCAATTAAAATAACACCTAAAATTTCAAAGCAGGCTGGTACAAAGCACATTAAAATAGCTGGTCTGCCTACCTTCTTTAAATCTGCTATATTGAGAGAAAATCCTGCTCTTGTCAGAATAATCACCAATGCAATCTTTCTAAGTTCAGGAGAAATGTCCAATAACTTACTATCTAAAAGATTGAATGCATAAGGTCCTAATAAAATCCCTACTAAAATCATTCCCACCAAACTTGGTAATTTTATTTTTTTAAAGCCCACACCTAATAATAGGCCTAATAAAAATACGAGTGCTAAACTTGTTAACATACTATACCTCCTTAGTTATTGTTAGTATACGCAAAAAAAAGCTAAAACTTCTGTAAAAATTTCACAGAAGTCATTAGCTTTACGCGGTTTAAATCGATGTTTATCACCGATTTAGGGAGCACTTCATTCCCTTCATTAAATATATTCTAACATATACCATTATTTTTTAAACTAAATTTAAATATTTTATTATCTATTGTTCATTTTTATCTGGCATAAGCAACATAATCAGCACAGTAAAAATGCCAAATAACACCCCAAGTAGTGTCCAAATGGACTTACTTAATCCCTTATGTGCTGCAATTTTATAACAAACAAACCCCATCAAAAACCATACAAGTGCTATA
>USPX01000126.1 GCA_900556665.1 uncultured Eubacteriales bacterium | reverse complement strand
AAAGAAAATTCAGGAAACTGAAAAGTATATCCAAGAGCAAGACGCAAAGATTATACTACAAGAACAAGAGAATAAAGAAACTCAAGCAGAAAATATAGCCCTTAAAAAATCATTGCAAGAAGCTCAAGATGCTATGGCTTTACAAGAATGTATAATGAGAGAGCTTGAAAAAAGGATGGAAGAGGTTAAAGAGGCATCAATCTTTTCAAATTATAAGCTAGAAGAAATAAATGAAACTTATGAAAATCTTCAAGAAGAAGCATTACAATGTGAAGAAAAAGTAATACAAATTGAAAAAAGGGTAAAGTCACTGCGTGAGATTTTTGAGGTTTCTCAGGTAGAAGGGGTTACTTACGAGGCTTTTTACAAAGGGTTCTTAAACTTAGAAGGACAGCAGTTACGTAGAGTTTATGTGATGCTTAAACGTCTTAATTTATTGAATCTTACTACAGCTATGATAGGTAATGGGATTAATAAACTTAGAAAATCAGAAGTAGACCAGGTGGAACAATTAATTCAAAAAGAAATCATGTTATTAGGTGATTTAAGTGATGAAGAGATTAAACTGTGTCTATATGAAAGTTTATTAAAAGTATGCCGTATTAAAGAAGGAAAACTAGCAGATGAATTAAGCTTCAAAAGAAATTTAGATACAATAGTAGAAAAAGGCTATGAGATTTTAAGTAAAGAAAAGGATTTTCAAAAGGGTGATAATAAACTAGAATGTATTATCACTTATTATATGAAGAAAATATTTGATGACTTTGAAAAGAAATATAAGGAAAGCAGTAGGGAAATTCAAGAGGAATTTGTGACACAGATTTATAATAGCTTTGAAAATATACCAGAGGAGCAGCGTCAAGAACTTTATGATAATATGGGGGTTAAAGATACTTCTGAGGAAGCTTTAAAAAGTGCTATTTATATGTTAGGTCCAGCTGCTATGTTAGCTTTACTTGTAAAAGTAGGGGGATTTGGTGCATATATAGGTTTAGTTTCATTAATTCATGCTATTTCGGAGTTGATTGGTGTAACATTTGCCTTTAGTGTCTATACAGGGGCTACTTCATTATTAAGCTTTTTAACAGGACCATTTTTAATTGTTTTATTAGCAGGTCAGGGGTATTTAATTAGCCGTACAATAGATAAACAGCAACAGTCGTAATCTTGCAAATTGTAACAAATGAAGCTTGTTTTAAATCAGATAATAAAGAAGCAGTTCAATATGAGAGACTAGTAAGTATATGGCAAGAAAAGCATACAAAGTATATGGCATTAGATCAACAGCGAAATGAATATAAAGCAGAGATAGCAGCAATTTATGATGAGAAAGATACACTTGAACGTGAAAAAGGAAAATATACGCAAGAAGTAAATTCACTGGAAAGGAATAAAAAAATAGAAGTTCAAAGATTGATACCAATCGTTTTAGGCAGCAATGCTGTAAGAGAGCTTGCAAGCTATAATAAATATTATGAGATTAAGCTTGCTAAAGAAAAGAATGAAATGAAAAAACAAGCTGCTAATGGAGGATTCTTTAAAACCCTATTAAATAAGGGAATAACAGGAATTAATGAAATGAATCTTAACTTCCAAGAACAAGAATATCAGCTAAAACTTGTAGAAGAAGCGAGATGCTATTTACCTTATAAAGAGGAAATGGAACTGCTTAATGATTACTACACAAAGATTTATAAAGATAAACAAAAAATTGAATCACTTAAAGTAGCAATAAGTAAATTACAAAATGAGAAAACATCGGTTGAACTAAAATTAAACTACGTGGAAAAAGAAATGAGTAAATTGGTCAAAAGATATGTAGATATTACCGATTAATAATAATTATAAAAAGGATTGTCTTTGTGGGCAGTCCTTTTTGCATTGCTAGGAATAGGGGGAGGATAAAAAGTTTATACTACTTGAGATAATTTATAGATACGAAAAGTCATTGGATGAATCGTTTAAGAAAATATAAAGGAGAGAGGTGACCTTAAATGAGTCATATAAAAAAAGCCACCTTTGCTGGTGGGTGCTTCTGGTGTATGGTGAAGCCCTTTGATGAACTCCCAGGCATTGAAAAGGTTGTAGTAGGTTATACTGGCGGTTTTATGCCTAATCCCACTTATGAGCAGGTGTGTAATCATGAAACCGGCCATACGGAGGCTGTGGAAATTACTTATGATGAGGAAAAGATGAGCTATAAAGAACTTGTAGAAATTTTCTTTAGAAGCATTGATCCTACTGATCCTGATGGACAGTTTAATGATAGGGGAGAGACTTATCATACAGCTATTTTCTATCATGATGAGGCGCAAAAACAGCAAGCAGAAGCATGCAAAAAAGCATTAGAAGATAGCGGATGGTTTGATAAACCTATTGTGGTGCCTATTAAAGAGGCCATGCCTTTTTATCCAGCTGAAGATTATCATCAAGATTACTATAAGAAAAATAGCTTTAGATATCATTTATATTATAGAGGTTCAGGGCGAGAGGATTTCATTAAGAAGAATTGGTATAAAAATCCTTATACCAAAGAAGAATTAAAAGAAAGACTTAGTGACATTGCCTATAAAGTAACTCAAGAAAATGGGACAGAAATGCCTTATACCAATCCTTATGATGCACATTTTGAAGAAGGGATTTATGTGGATATTGTAAGTGGGAAACCTTTATTTTCCTCTAAGGACAAGTTTAATTCAGGTTGTGGCTGGCCTGCTTTTACAAAACCTATTAATAGTAGTGCTGTATATGAAGAAGCCGATTATTCTCATGGCATGAGCCGCATTGAAGTAAGAAGTACTAGTGCAGATTCTCATTTGGGACATGTTTTTGAAGATGGGCCAGAAGAATTAGGTGGATTAAGATACTGCATTAATTCAGCAGCCTTAAGATTTATTCCAAAAGAGAAAATGAAAGAAGAAGGCTACGAGGAATATATGAAGTATATTTAAGTATTGTAAAGGGAGTTATAGTAAACGAGAAACTTAATATAGAAATTGTAAATAACACAAGGGATAGGGTATAATCAAACAATGGTTATAACCCTATTTTTATATGAAAATACAGTGATTAAACAATGGGTTAGGAGAGCAATTGTTAGACCCTTTCCCTTATAGATTTAAAATAAGCTAGGAAGGAGAGAGAAAATGTTAATTACAAATTGTCAAATAATCTTTAAAGATAAAATCGAAAAAGGTGCTGTAAGAATTGAAGACGGCAAAATTACAGCCATTAATCCTGAGAGGATGAAAGATGAAGAAATAGTAGATGCGAAGGACATGTATTTATCACCAGGATTTATTGATATTCATATTCATGGCGCAGGCGGATATGATACAATGGATGGCACAAATGAAGCCATAAATGGTATTGCAAAAGCTATTGCAAAGCATGGGACAACTTCATTTGTACCAACAACGATGACGATGAGCACAGCTGAGATTAATCAGTCTTTAAAAGTTATTGCACAGTTAATGGTAGATGGTACTGAAGGCGCTAATGTATTAGGTGCCCACTTAGAAGGACCATTTATATGTTCTAAGGCTATAGGTGCACAAAATCCTAAGTATTTAGTAAAGCCATCTATTGCAATTTATGAGGAAATGGTAAAAGGCTATGAAGCGACCATAGTGTCTATGACATTAGCGCCTGAATTAGAAGGGGCAAAGGCCCTTATTAAGTATCTAACCAATAAAGGCATTATTTGCTCAGTAGGACATAGTAAGGCCACATATGAAGAAGTGATGGAAGCTATTTCTTGGGGGATAGCTCATGGGACACATCTTTATAATGGAATGTCACCCATAGAGCGCCAGGGGTAGTAGGTGCTATCTTTGATAGTGAGATTACAACTGAAACGATTTCAGATGGGATACATAGTGACTATGCAGCCCTTCGTATAGCCTACAAACAAAAGGGTACAGATAAAGTTATACTGATCTCAGATGCGATGATGGCATGCTGCATGCCAGATGGCAAATATACCTTAGGTGGACAAGATGTATGCGTTGAAAATAGCGTGGCAAGGCTTGAAGGAGGCGCATTAGCAGGATCTGTATTGACCCTTGATAAAGCCATTTATAATGTATACACAAATTGCAAATTACCACTTTATGAAGTTGTTAAAATGGCCACCTACAACCCCGCTAAATTCTGCAAAGTAGCAGAGCATAAAGGACTTATTGCAGAAGGCTATGATGCAGACTTAGTTTTATTTGATGAAAATATTAAAGTAAGTAAAGTGTGGATTAAAGGGAGAGAGTTGTAGGACTTTTTATTTATGAGAAAATAAAAAGGTAATATATTGCAAATCTTATTTTGTAATGTATAATATATTTTGAAAATATAAAATATAGGGGGGCAAATTAATGAAAAAGGGGATTGTTATTTTAGGAGGCATTGTAGTAGTGGTTGCAGGGGGATTATATGGTGTGATGAAAGATATTCCTACCATGAAAGAAGCGAAAGTTGAACATATAGAGGTGAGTGCACTAAAGGATGGAACATATGATGGGGAGTTTAAGTTTAAAAGATGGCATAGCAATGTTGCGGTAACAGTAAAAGATGGGGTGATTGCAGATGCTAAGCTTTTATCAGATCCATTACCTCCTGAAAAAGCGATTAATGTATTTGATGAAATTGTAGAAGAACAAAAAAATGATGTAGATGCAGTAAGTGGCGCGACAGCTACATCAAAGGCTTATCTAAAAGCAGTAGAAAATGCCTTGAAGGAAAATGAGGCAGCAGAATAAAGAATAAGTATATCATTAAATTAATGTTCATTTAGAAATATTACATAATGTACAGAGGGTGTCGCAAAACCTTGCGACACCCTCTTAGCATTTATATACACTTCTATTAATACTATAATTTACTATTATACTCTTCACAAGCTTCAAAGAAACCATCTATTGTATCCATAGATACTAATGGTGCTAAGTCACATCCTGAAGATAATACAAAGTGAGGATATTCTTTCATTTTCTCTAATAACTCAGTTGTCACACCTTTAATAGATTCTTTAGTTCCTTGATAGAAAGCTGTAGATGGGTCAATGTTACCAAATACTAAGATATCTGGTGGGATTTGTGGTAAAATCTTCGTCATATCTACTGCATTACCATAGTGATGTCCTTTAGCACCTGTGTTATACATAGATTGAACTGATTTTGTAACATGGCCACAGTCATGTAAGATAACATAGAAACTGCTATCTTGTACTGCATCTACTAAACGTTTTACGTATACAGATGAGAATACTTCTAATTGTTTTGGTGAAAGTAAACCTGCTGTTGGTTCTGCTAAGAAGATACCATTTGCACCAGCTTTTTTGTACTCTAATGCACGGTTTATTAAAAACTCTGTACATTTTTCTAAGAGCTCTTTCATAGCTTCAGGTTCTTTCATTGTCATCATTAACGCTTGTTGTACTTCTAATAAGTTAGCAGCTAATGAAAATGGTCCTAATTGTCCCCCAAAGATTGGACGGTCTGTAATTAATTTTTGTGCCTCTACAATGGCATCTAAGAAAATATCTACACGTCCGCTATGTACATCTGGCACTTTAAGATTATGAATATCTTCAACTGTACTAATTAATGGATCTTTTACAGATGGTGCTTCAGTATCTTTAAATGTAACTTTTGCCCCAAAAGCTTCACTATCTACTGATAAATCCATTCCTGTCATAGCTGCAATCATAGCAGGATATTTTTTAATAATAGCTGCCATCGTTTCAGCCATTTTTTTACCATCATTCACTGTTTCAATAACACCCATTCCTGTTAGAGGTAAGCATGGGAAATAAAGAACTGGTAAAATTCGTGTATCTTTTGCATCTATAATTTCTTGTGACCACTCATCCATATTAAATTTCATGGCACTTCATCCCTTTCTTAACTTAATCTATATTACCTATTAGCATTTACTTATTCATTAGGTTATGCCAAGAATTCTCCTCAGTATTCTTGCAAACCTCATTCTCTCCACCTGCTGCAATAATAACAAGAAAAAGGGGTATGGTACAGGGAC
>USPX01000125.1 GCA_900556665.1 uncultured Eubacteriales bacterium | reverse complement strand
ACTAAATACTTCACTGGAAAAGTCAATGATTCAAATTAAATTCCGAAAAACAATGGTTTAGGCTTGACAGGTTACTCTTTCCAACTTTCAAAGTAGTGTTTTTGGAGCAGTTTATCAATATCACTCTGACGGTAGATGATTTTACCTTTTATCTGGATAAAGGGGATTAGCCCTGTATCTCGCCATTCTTGCAGGGTTCGCAAACTGACATTTAGTTTCTTGGAAACTTCATTGTTAGAAAGAAAGCGTTCCCCGTTCAGGTGGGGTTTGTAATGCTTGACAATAGATTCAATACCGCTCAGCATCGAATCGAGCGAAGAAATAAACTCTTTGACTTGCGGGGTATCTTTATTTATTAGTTCCATGATTGAAAGATTGTTTTATTGAAATATTGATTTCAAGATTGCTATATGGCTAATTAGTTGCGTAGATAGTCACCAAGCGATGAAATGTTAAGTACATCTTTTGCCGGATCATAATCTATATAGAGCCGTTTGGATGCAGTGGTAATAAAATACTGGCTCCCATCTTGCTGTATCTCATAAGTAGCGGGTGAAGCCTGTTTAGTAGTTTCCGATACATATATAATAGAAAGAAGATACTCTTTGTCGCTCCGATAAATGATAACCGTAGGATTCAAATTAATGCTTTCCCATGTACCGACAATAGAAAATAGATTGAAGGACGGATAATTTTCTTTAATTCTTTTCATAAGGCACGATTTGTTTGGTTGATTGATTCCGTATTTCACTGTTGGAGATAATCTTTTCAATATCAGCAGATTTATAATAAATCTTGCTGCCAATTTGGGAATAAGCCAATCTTCCGCTACTTCTGTAATACTGCAAAGTTCGCTTGCTAAAGCCTAACAACAGACATACTTCCTGACTATCCAGCCAATTTTCAACTTTCTGCGTATGAGTGTTACACAAACTATCTATCCGTTTGGCGAACTCTGTAAACCGTTCGCAGACATACGAAAAGGTTCTTCTTTCGATGGTTACTACTTCCATACTCTTTTAATTTTAAATGGTTATAAAACGTGTTGATTTCACTTTCATCAGCAAATGAAAAAAGAATCATGAGCCGTTTTCAAAACTGTCCGAAAGTGGTAGGAAAAGACTGCAATTGGTACAAAACGAAAAGAATGCAAATCAACAACAGTAGAGATTTTATTTGCATATTATCGGGTATAGTCATCCTTCTTTGTATCTTTGCAATTATAAAGCATTTAGCATGGATAAATTTAATGCGAGTAAAAACGTAGACACCGCTAGGTTAGAAAAACTATTTCTTGAGAAAGGCACATTGAAAGTGCTTAAGAAGAATGAATATATGGTTCGTCAAAACGATAAAACGAATCATATAGGCTTTGTTACATCAGGTACATTTCGCCTTACTCGCATAGACACAAACGGCAACGAATGGATTGTAGGCTACAGTTTTGAGAATGATTTCGTATGTGATTATCCCTCTTTAATTAATAGAACAAGTGCAACAGTTAGCATAAAGGCAACAACTGACTGCGAGGTCTATTTGCTCCCATTAAGCGAACTCAACCAATTTTGGGAAACAGATATGGAAACACAACGTTTAGGCAGACGAATTGCCGAAACCATGTTTGCCGAGATATACCAACGATTATTAAGATTCTATTGTGATACTCCCGAACAACGTTATCAGGCACTAATGAAACGATGCCCCGATTTACAAGAACGAATATCCCTAAAAGAAATAGCACTTTTTCTCGGTGTAACTCCTGAAACCCTAAGTAGAATCCGCAAAAAACAACAGCAAAAATAGAGGTCTTGACTTTCGTCAAGGCTTTTTTGCTTCCTACTGCTTAATATTGCCACCATAATGATAAACAGAATGATTATGGAAACTTACACTCACTTCGGCAAACAACCTGATATTCTCAAACATCTTGTTCTCTGTGAGGTTCTTCAAATAGAGAAACCGCAGATATATGTAGAAACAAATTCAGCATGTGCTATCTATACAATGGCACATACTCCCGAACAAGAATATGGTATTTATCATTTCTTAAACGAAGCGAACGAAGATGACATATTGAAAAATTCCCTTTATTATCAATTGGAGAGTGAAAGTATGGCAAATGGATATTATTTAGGTTCTCCAGCATTAGCCATGAAAGTATTGAATAATGATATTAAGGGGCATTTGTTCTTTGATCTGGAAAAAGGAGCATTGGAGAATATCGAAACATTTGCAAGACACCAAGCCGTCACACCACCAATTAGAACCTTCAATTGTGATTCGGTTGATGGCATATTAAAAATATTGCCATCACTTCCCAAAGCTACGTTTTTACATATCGATCCTTATGAAATAGATAAACGCAATAATAACGGACATACTTATCTTGATGTATTAACCAGTGCCACCCAATTGGGAATGAAGTGTTTGCTGTGGTATGGATTTATGACGATTAACGACAAACAGATACTCAATAAATATGTATCGGAGAAGTTAAGCAAAGCAGACATTAATGATTATGCGTGTTCTGAATTGATTATGAACGCCATAAAAAAAGATACAGTAATCTGTAATCCGGGCATATTGGGAAGTGAAATCTTAGCGACCAACTTATCCCAAAAATCCAATGTAATGATTCAGGCTTATAGCAAAAAAATAGTTGCAATCTATAAAGATGCTCGATATAAAGAGTTTGACGGGAGCCTATACAATGACATCATTAGTAAGAAACAGAATATCAAAATCAAAAGACATCTGTAATTCAAGTCAAGAAACAAAACTCAGAAAAACTATTGGTTCTTTCAACAAAAGTAACTATTTTTGCAAACCATACCACATGGTATGGTTTATTAATTATGAATAAAGTAGATAAAAAACAATGGTTCATAGTTGGTCTTGATATCTTGGAAAAGGACGGATTCGCAAAAATCACAATAGACAACTTATGTACTCAATTGGAGATTACTAAAGGTGCATTTTATCACCACTTCAAGAACGTTGATGGGTACATCGATGCTCTGATGAAATATTGGTTAAACCAAAATACTATTCAAATAATTGAAGATGCAGATAAATTAGCAACTGCAAAAGAACGAATGGAATTTATTGGTAGTGTCGTGATTAATAGGTCACACAAAAGTGAACAGGTGATACGAGCTTGGAGCTTTTCTAATCAAATTGTAAAAAAGTATATCCAGCAAGTTGATGATTTGCGGATTGACTATTCAACTAAATTGAGAGTACAGTTAGGTATGTCGGAAGAGGAATCTAAAAATACTTCTGTTTTAGAATATGCAATTTTTGTCGGAATTCAGCAGTTATATCCTGATATAAATAAAAAGGATTTGGAACAACTTTATATATTCTATTGCCAAAAACTTCAAATTAACGGTGTCAAATGAAGCCATATAACAAAGAGGAATCAAAAAGGATTCAGATCCGAAGAATGTTTAATAACATTGCTCCTTACTACGATAGGATATGTCACATTCTATCGTTCAATATAGATAGGCTTTGGAGGAAACGTTTAGTGGAACTTGTTGCCGAAAGAAAACCTACTAACATTGTTGATATAGCTACTGGAACAGGTGATGTAGCCATAAGCATGGCAAAAAAAATTCCAACTTCCCAAATAGTTGGAATTGACTTGTCGGAAGAAATGCTGAAAGTTGCACAGCAGAAAATTGAGCATTTTAGTATTAAACCCAACATAAGACTTTTATGTGAGGACGCAGAAAATTTGTCGCTCTCCAGTAATACTTTTGATGTCGTTACAATTTCATTTGGAATAAGAAATTTTGAAAATATAGTTAAAGGGTTATCGGAATGCCATCGGATTTTGAAAGAGGGTGGAAGTCTATTTATTATGGAGTTCTCGACACCTAAGCATAAAGTATTCAATGTACTATATCGCATTTACTCAAAACATATTCTACCATTAATAGGTCAAGTAATATCAAATGATGACAAGGCATATAAGTATCTTCCCGAATCAATCGTAGAGTTTAATCGAGAGCATGAATTTACTGAATTATTGCTAAATAATGGTTTTGATAGTTGTATATCTATATCATTATCAAATGGTATCGCCCACATTTATATTGGTGTTAAATCTAAAATGTAGATAATATGAACAAGGCTAAAATACATAACGACAGTTTAATTAATAATTATCTCCCTGCTGATTATTTGGATTCTTTCTCAAAAGAGGTTGTAGTAAATAAAAACATTACACCTGATACTTTCTTTGATATGGTATTCAACCGATTTCCTGCATGGATAGATTGGTTGTTAAAGCTGAGAAACAAAATAGTGAAACCTTTAGGATTAGACACTACAAGTCGCTTTCCCGATTCTGTGTGTGAAAGGAGTGCTAATGAAATTATATGGGGAATGCCCGACAAGCATCTGAATTTTAACGTTTCAATGTGGTGTGGAGAATATCGAGATGGCAAACAGGAACTTCGCATTACCACTGTTGTGAAGTACAATAACTGGTTCGGACGATTATATTTCTTTGTTATCAGACCATTTCATGGGGCAATAATAAAATCAATCCTGAAAAATATAGATAAGAAATAAATACTAATACAGGTATTATTAATAAATATCATATCTCAAGATTAGATTTACTTCAACTTGAAAACTACATTTTAGAACGCAGAACGCTACTAATGAAGTGTGTTTTACTCTAAAATATTACCGCTATTTACTAATAATATAATGCAACAATAATGCCAGATTGGGAGCTAACAGAACAACGCATCTATCAACTATTGAAACACCCATATCAAATTGATAAATCGGTAGTTGAAAATATGACTTCTGCATACTTAGAGTTTGTGGAAGAGTTGTTCGCTTATATTGCTAACACCAAAGACAACAAAGAAATTATTCGTAAGTTAAACATAACTTATATAGAATTTGCCACCATAAAAGCATTTGAAGAGTCTACACCTACCGAAAACAATAAACAAAAAATAGTTTTTCTAAATAAATTGATAACCCTAATAGAAAAAGAACAAGATTTACTTTACCGTCAAATGGAATATCCCAAATTCTTTATCAACATAGAATCGGAATGGAAATCACCTATCTGCACAAATTCGGATGTGATAAAACTTATTGATATAATGGAACTGGCTTGTGGATTTTTCTATCTAATGGATGGGCTTCTGCGTATCGACAATAAGGCGTTACACCTGATAGATGTTACACGTATCTTTGAAAAGATGTTCAACGTCAATTTGGGAGATATTTACAAGAAAGAAGAAGCTGTAATCAAACGCAAGCCGATTAAAATAACAGAGTTTCTGGACAGGCTAAAATCTGCCATCATTCAAAAAAGTAAAGACGAGGGTTATTACCAGCCATAAAAACGAAAAATATTCTATTCTGTTTATCAGCAAGATAGCAGTTATTTGTAGGGGAGTACCAGTGGTATTCCCCTAACTTATTTACACCGATTTGCCGACCTTTGCTTCATCAATCGATTGAAAAATTTAATGTTTAACTAAAAAATGAAGCAAAATGTATATAGACAATGAAAACTTCGACAAGTGGATGGAACGGCTATCAAAAAAGCTCTCCGAAATTGGGCAAGACCTGAAATCCCTTATCAATACCAACAATATACTGGACGAGAATGATAAGATACTCGATAATCAGGATTTAGCTTTTCTGTTGAAAGTATCTTTCCGAACTCTGCAACGGTATCGGGCAAGTGGCAGACTTCCTTACTTTATGATAAGTCATAAGACCTACTATCGGGCTGCTGACATCCGGACATTTATTCAAGAAAATGCTGATTGTAAGACCTACGAATGGTTTAAAACAGAAAATCAACTTGATAAACAAAGCACTGCAAAACAGGATGAGTAATGGCACACACCTGATACAGCACCATCGCTCCTCATTTAGCAGAAATCACCTCGCCCTGTGGCTCGGCTCATTTCGCTAAATGAAGCAAGAGGGAACTGGACTTTGTCCTGTTCTCCCTCTTGCCCTGCGGGGCAAAGCCTTCGGCTTTAGCGTGTTACAAGAACACG
>USPX01000124.1 GCA_900556665.1 uncultured Eubacteriales bacterium | reverse complement strand
AGATGTAACAAGAGAAGAAAGTGTAGATCAAGAGACACTTGTTATTAATGCAAATGGTGGAAAAATGCAATCAGCAGATGATAATATCAGCTTTTCATATGTACCAGTAAGTGGGGATTTTACTGCTACAATGAAGATTTCAAGTTTAGAAAATACAACCTCAAACACAAGAGCTTATTTAATGATACGTAACGGATTAGATACTACAGCAGCCCACATTTCAGCAGGACTTAAAGGCAGTGGGCAAGGGGTATATGAAGTGAGACTTCCAGAACGTAGTAGTGGAAGCTTAAGTGGATCTAAGGTAGATAGTTTTGTACGTATTGTAAAAGAAGGTTTAAACTTTAGTATCTACGTATCTAATACTTTAGATTTTTCAGAGGCACCTGTTAAAGTATTTAAGGCAAATGATAGCAAAAATAATACATCAGTCCTTATGGCAGATACCCTTAATGTAGGGATTGCAGCTTGTGATGCAAAAGTAAAAGTAGACTACTTTAAAATAGTAGATGGTAGTGGGAATACAGTATATGATCTTAAAGATAGCAGTGAAGATAGGCCAGTAGTAGAAGAAGCTAAAATTATAAGTGTAGAAAGTCCAAATAGTATCAGTGTATATCAAGGTGAAACAATTAATTTACCTAGTACAGTAAAAGCGACATATAGTAATGGAACAACAAAAGAAGTGAAAGTTACATGGCAAGAAGTAAGTGATGTAGTCGGTACACAAACAATTATTGGTAAGGTTGAAGGCTATGAAAGTCCAGTGATTATGAAGGTAACAATTTTAGAGAAAGAAGAAGACAATAAGCCAGAAACTGATCTAACAACAATATATGTTGCAGCAGATGCCACAGATAATGGGGCAGGTACAGTTAATGCTCCAATGTCACTTAGAAAAGCTATTGAAAGTGTAAATCAAGGTGGCACAATTTATTTAAAAGGTGGTACATATTATTTTGATAGTCAACTTACAATTCCATATACAAATAGTGGAGAAGAAGGAAAGTTAAAATCTATCATAGCATTAGAGGGTGAAGATGTTGTATTAGATTTCTCAGCACAATCTTATAACATGAAAGATACATCGCTTAATGAACGTGGTCTTCAAGTGAATGGTGACTATTGGTATATTAAGGGTATTACAGTACAAGGTGCAGCAGATAACGGATTTTATATTGCTGGTAAACACAATACTGTAGAACTTTGTGTGGCAAAAGGCAATCGCGATACAGGCCTTCAAATAGGTAGAAGAGGTTCTAGTGTAACAAACTTTGCAGATTGGCCATCAGATAACCTTATTTTAAACTGTACGTCTTATAACAATAGTGACCCAGCTACAGGAGAAAATGCAGATGGTTTTGCAGCTAAATTAACATGTGGTAATGGCAATGTTTTTGATGGCTGTATTTCATATAATAATGTAGACGATGGTTGGGATTTATATACTAAATCAGCTACAGGGCCAATTGGTGCAATTACAATTAGAAACTGTATTGCCTTTAGAAATGGTGCGACAACAGATGGAGTATTTACCCAAAATAGTGATGGTAATGGTTTTAAATTAGGTGGCTCTAAAATCGCAGTTTCTCATATAGTTGAAAATTGTATCGCCTTTGAAAACAAAAATCATGGTTTCACAGATAATAGTAACCCAGGAATAATTACAGTAAGAAACTGTACAAGTATTAATAATGCTTTAGATGGTGGTGCTAAGAGTAATATTGACTTTGCGAGAGATAAAACAAATTCATATAATATCTTAGAAAACTGTATTTCATTTAGCACAGGTAAGGTTGGTAGTGATAAATACAAAGGTGAAGCTGAAAACTGTGTCTTTAATAATGGTGGTAAATGGTACAACATTAGTGAGCGTCAAGAAGTAGATGTAAATAATTCAGCATTAAGAGGGACACCAATGATAGCAGGTGTGACTGCAAATGATTTTGTAACATTACAAACACCTTCATCTCATAGTGATATCCATAAATTATGGCGTAATGCAGATGGTTCGATTAATATTGGAGAAGTATTTAAAATTAAATCAGATAGTAAGTTTGCAAACCGTAATTTAGGTGCAGACCTTTCTAACTAAGCCTACTAGTAAGTTTATATAAACAAAAAGGAGTATCGTGAAATAATCAATCATTTCACGATACTCCTTTTTGTAATCTTGTAGAGTAGAAATCTTTTTTAAAAGATAGACATGGAAGAAAATATCATTTAATATACCAAGTAGACATATGTCAATTATTCGTAAACATTTATAGAATTATTGGTAATAGAAGTATATATGTTAGGAGTAATAAAGCATATATATGAAAATAATAAATAGAAAAAGTAAAAGAGGATTAAAAATGAAATTTATTATCGTAGGTGGTATAGCAGCTGGAATGAGTGCTGCAGCCAAACTTAGAAGATTAGATCAAGAAGCAGAAATTACAGTATATGAAAAACAAAATTATGTATCATTTGGTGCATGTGGACTGCCTTATTATGTAGGTGGATTCTTTGATAATCCAGATCAAATGATAGTAAGAACACCTGAGAAATTTAGAGAAACAGGTATTAATGTACAAACTGAACATGAAGTGATTTCAGTAGATGTAAAGGCACAAACTGTGAAGGTAAAAAATTTAGTAACAGGGGAAGTCTTTGAAGATAACTATGACAAAATGATGATTGCTACAGGGGCAAGTGCAATTATCCCACCTATTACTAACTTAGAACTTGAAAATGTGCATACTATGCGTTCATTACAAGATGGTCATATCTTAAAAGAAAAACTTCAAAGAGAAGATATTCAAACAGTAGGGATCATAGGCGCTGGCTTCATTGGACTTGAAGCTGTAGAAGCGGCTAAAAAATGTGGTAAAGAAGTTGCTGTATTCCAACTTGAAGACCGTGTGTTAAAAGAAGTATTTGATGCTGAAATGACAACTTATTTAGAAGATGAATTAAGAGTACATGGTGTTAATCTTCAAACAAGTACAAAGGTAGTGGCATTAAAAGGTGAGAAAGCCGTAACACATATTGTGACTGATAAAGATGAAGTGCAAGTTGACCTTGTCATCTTAGCAACAGGAGTTAGACCAAATACAGCTTTCTTAAAAGACAGCGGCATTGAAATGTTAGGCAATGGGGCTATTGTAGTAGACAATGAAGGGAAAACGTCAATTGCTAATATCTATGCAGCAGGAGATTGTGCTACAGTACCACATCTTTTAAAAGAAACACCAGCTTATATTCCACTTGCAACAAGTGCCAATAAATTAGGGCGTATCGTAGGTGAAAATTTAGGCGGTAATACAATGATTTTCGAAGGCACACTTGGTTCAAGCTGTATTAAAGTGATGGATATTGAAGCAGGAAGAACAGGTCTTTCAGAAGAAGAAGCTAAGGGTATGAATTTAGATTATAAAACAGTTTGTATTGAAGATAAAAATCAAACTGACTACTATCCAGGACAAGAATCTATTGTCATTAAATTAATTTATGACAATACAACAAAAGTAATTTTAGGTGGTCAAGTAGTAGGCAAAAAAGATGCTGTACAAAGAACTAATGTAATTGCAGCAGCTATTTATGCTAAAATGACTACAAAACAATTAGGTATGCTTGATTTATGTTATGCACCACCATTTGCACGTACATGGGATGCATTAAACGTAGCAGGGAATGTAGCAAAATAGTTAGCCTAAAGGAATAGGCATTAAAAAAGGATAATGAAGTTCAACATAACTTTATTATCCTTTTTTAGATAGAGTAAATTTTAATGAATTTATTGCTTCCAAGCAATGCCTGAATCCGTAATATCCCAAGTGTTATTGGCATTTAAAGTGAGGATAACCTTACTAAGACCAGCAGCATAAGTTGTAGAATGCCACTTACTTGGTGTGATTTGAATTTGACCATTTACAAATGGGGCATCTTCTATCTTTAGAAAAATACCATTTTCAAAGACAGTATCACTTACAAGTCCTTGTTGTTGTAACTCTTCAAAAGAGGCATTTAATATTTCTAGGTTATAAGTGTTTAATCCTTCAATAAGATTTGTGCGTTCAACCTCATTAAGGTTAGTAAGTGTACTTGTATCAATAGCTAGATATTTAAGGCCTTTATTCATTTCAGGAGAAGTATTAAAAACAAGGTCAATAGCTGATAAATAGCCATCTACAATAGCTGTTTCGCTTAAGTTTATAGCTGGCGCAGTAGCAGGCCCCGAGGTGTTTTGACACCCTGAAAGAAAGAGAGACAGGGTAAAACTTAAGATGATAGCGATTTTAAAAAGATTTTCGTACATAATAAATCCTTTCTAGTACAAGTATAGTATTATTAATATACTAGTATAACGATATTATGATTATAAACCAATATATAAGTAATTATATGTTGTACAAAGAATAAAATAAATACTGACTATAGAAATAAGAAGTTATACTTAAAAGTATAATAAAAAAGAATAATTAAAAAATTATGTTTTTGATAATAGTATCTTTAGCGTAATATCTTTATAATTATATATATATTTTTATAAGGGGGAAAAAGATGTATCTTTTATGGGCAGGAATTTTATTATCATGTGTTATTGCAAATCGCTTCTCAGATAAATTAGGGATGCCAGTATTGCTACTATTTATGGCGTTGGGAATGCTATTTGGATGTGATGGCCTACTAAAAATTTCTTTTGACAATTATGAGATGACAGAAAGGTTTTGTGAGGCCGCATTGATTTTTATTATGTTTTATGGTGGGTTTGGCACGAAGTGGCAAAGTGCAAAGCCAGTAGCTAAAAAGGCTATTTTATTGTCTACTTTAGGTGTTGTTATTACAGCTCTATTAACTTGGGCATTTTGCTATTTTATTTTAGGATTTCATTTAGTAGAAAGTTTTTTGATTGGGGCTGTGATAAGTTCTACTGATGCTGCGTCTGTGTTTTATATTTTAAAGTCTAAAAAACTGAGTTTAAAATATAAAACCTCCTCTTTATTAGAAATAGAAAGTGGCAGTAATGATCCTATGGCCTATATGCTTACAATGATCGCATTAATTATCATGCAAGGAGAATGTCATATTGGAAAGATAGGGTATATGCTATTTGCACAGATGATTTATGGTATTTTAGTGGGAGTAGGCGTAGCAATCTTGAGTATTTTTATTCTGAAGAAGTTAAAGCTTGTAACAGAGGAAATAGAAACGATATTTATTATAGCAGTGGTTATAGGGGCATATGGTATCGCAAGTGCTATAGGTGGAAATGGTTATTTAAGTGTTTATCTAATAGGTATTATTTTAGGAAATAGTACAATTAAAAATAAGATTAGATTAGTACATTTCTTTGATGGTATGACGGGGCTTGCACAAATAGGTATTTTCTTTTTATTAGGACTTTTAGCTTATCCCCATCAGATTCCCAATATTATTATGTCAGCTACTTTAATTGCATTATTTTTAACTTTTATTGCAAGGCCCATTGCCGTTTTTGGTATGCTGCTTTTATTTAAAGCACCTATTAATCAATGTATGATTGTAGCTTGGGCAGGATTAAGAGGAGCAGCCTCCATAGTTTTTGCTATTATGGCTATTGCTAGTGGTGTGAAAATAGAAACAGATTTATATCATATTGTATTTATGATTTCAATTATCTCTGTAGCAATACAAGGTTCATTATTACCTATTATAGCAAAGAAGCTGGAGATGTTAGATGATAAAGAAGATGTTAGGAAGACCTTTAATGATTATCAAGAAAAGGCACCTATCACATTAATACGTATATTTATTCCAGAAGGTCATAATTGGGAAAATAAAACAGTAGAAGAAGGAATGACAACAAGCTTTACCGTCAAGGCAGAAGGAGAAGGCTTAAGCTATCAGTGGCAGTACAAACAGGCAGGAAGCACTACATGGTCAGATTGGAGTGGACAGACAAAGGAAACATTGAAGGTAGGCTATCTGGAAAAGAGAAATGGAATGAGCTTCCGTTGCATAGTGAAGGACGCATCAGGGTATAAGACAATCTCAGATGAAGCAAAGCTGACTTATGTGAATGGACCGAAGATCA
>USPX01000123.1 GCA_900556665.1 uncultured Eubacteriales bacterium | reverse complement strand
GCATGGTTTAATAAACCAAAGAGTGGACGATGTATAAAAATAGATACTAGTCAAAATGGGTGGTAACACGTGGAATCTTCCTCGTCCCGTTAAAGGGATGAGGTTTTTTTATACATATTTAAATGTTACATAAAAATGTGCAATTAAGTGAAAATTGAAGGAGGGGTTGGATTGAAATTATCAGATGTATTTGTACGATGTTTGCAAGAGGAAAATGTTGATGTCGTCTTTGGTTATCCAGGAGCAGCAGTTATTGATATATATGAATCACTTAGAGCTTCCTCTATTCATCATGTTTTAGTGAGACAAGAGCAAGCAGCTGTACATAGTGCAAGTGGTTATGCAAGAACAACGAATAAAGTGGGAGTTTGTCTTGCAACATCTGGTCCAGGTGCAACAAACCTTATTACAGGGATTGCAACAGCTTATATGGATTCTATTCCTATTGTTATTTTTACAGGACAAGTAAAATCACAGCTAATAGGAAGAGATGTTTTCCAAGAAGTAGATATTACAGGTGCAACAGAACCTTTCATTAAACATAGTTATTTAGTTAAAAACCCAAAAGATTTTCCACGCATTGTCAAAGAAGCTTTCTACATTGCTAGAACAGGTAGACCAGGACCTGTGCTTATTGATATTCCAATGGATTTACAATCAGCACAGATAGATTATAACTATCCAAAAGAAGTTAAAATCAGAGGTTATAAACCTACTGTAGAAGGTCACATAGGGCAAATTAAAAAAGCAATTAAACTTTTAGGGCAAAGTGAAAGGCCTCTTATATGTGCAGGGGGTGGGGTTATTTTAGCCCATGCAAAAGAAGAACTTAAGAAATTTGCAGAGCTTGCAAATATTCCAGTAGTCCACACACTTATGGGGCTTGGTAGTATTGATACAACTTCTTCATTAGACTTTGGAATGATAGGAACACATGGTTTTAAACATTCCAATTGGGCGCTTAAACATGCAGATACTATTTTATTCATAGGTGCACGTATTGCGGACCGTGCAGTTACAAGCACAGGGATTTTTGATGAAAAAGCAAGTATTATACATATAGATATCGATCCGGCTGAAATTGGAAAAATTACATCAGCTAATATTCCAGTTGTTGGAGATGCAAAAGTTATTTTAGAGGAAATGAGTCATTATATTAAGCCGATTGATACAAATAAATGGCAAGAAGATATCAATAAAAATAGAGAAGTTAAGGAAGAAATACATCCTGAAGATGCAGTTAATCCTAAACTTGTTGTAAAAACATTATCTAAAATGTTAAATGATGATGCAGTTATTGTAGCAGATGTAGGTCAAAATCAATTTTGGACAGTAAGAAATATGGAAGTTTATGCTGGCAGACAACTTATTTGTTCAGGTGGTTTTGGGACAATGGGCTATTCACTTCCAGCGGCAGTAGGTGCAAGTGTGGGTAATAAGGACAGACAGGTTGTGAGTATATTAGGTGATGGTAGCTTCCAAATGAGTTTATTTGAACTTGGCACACTGGTGCAAGAACAAGTTCATCCATTAGTTATCTTGTTTAATAACAGTGGGCTTGGAATGGTAAGGGAACTTCAAAGAAAAGTAGAACTTAAAGAACATGGTGTAGCACTTAATTGTAATCCAGATTTTACAAAGCTTGTAGAGGCCTATGGCATTAAAGCTAAAACTATTTCTAAAGGTAGTGATATAGAAGCTGCACTTAAGGAAGCATTAGCTAGTAAAGAAGCATATTTCCTAGAGTTTATAGTAAGTACCAAAGGATAAAAAGAAATGAGGGAGAATATGAAAAAGCATGTACTATCTGTATTAGTAGAAAATCATTCAGGTGTACTTAGCCGTATATCTGGGCTTTTTAGTAGAAGAGGTTATAATATTGACAGTTTATCTGTTGGTGAAACAGAAGACCCAAAAGTATCTCGTATGACTATTGTAACAGCAGCAGATGAGAGTACTTTAGAACAAATCAAGAAACAACTCAATAAACTTGTAGATGTTATTAAAGTTTTAGAACTCAAAGAAGAAACCTCTATTTATAGAGAACTTGCAATGATTAAAATTCATGCAAGTAAAGCGACACGTGCTGAAATTATCGAGATTGCAAATATCTTTAGAGCACATATCGTTGATGTTTCTAATGATTCACTTATTATTGAAGCTACAGGAGATCAAGGTAAAATCAGTGCTTTAACAAGTATGGTTGAACCATATGGTATTAAAGAGATTATTAGAACAGGTCTTACAGCCTTACAAAGGGGCGAAAAAGAGCTAAAGAACTAGCTTCTAAAAATAATATTTTTATTACTTTTATTTAATTTGATTAAAACAACACATCTTAAAGTGTTTGCTTTAATAGATATATATTTATATGTAGGAGGATTTGAAAATGGCAAAATTATATTATCAAGAAGATTGTAACTTAGGATTATTAAATGGAAAAACAGTAGCAATTATCGGTTACGGTAGCCAAGGACATGCACACGCACTTAATTTACACGATTCAGGAGTAGATGTAATCGTAGGTTTATATAATGGAAGTAAATCATGGAAAATCGCTGAAGAAGCTGGTCTTAAAGTAATGACAGTTGCAGAAGCTACAAAAGCTGCAGATCTTATTATGATCTTATTACCAGATGAAAAACAAGCAGAAGTTTACAAAACAGAAATCGCACCTTACTTAACAGAAGGTAAAACACTTGCTTTCGCTCATGGTTTCAATATTCACTTCAAACAAATCGTTCCACCAGAACATACAAATGTTATCATGATCGCTCCTAAAGGACCAGGTCATACAGTAAGAAGTCAATTCTTAGAAGGACGTGGAGTTCCTTGCTTAGTAACAGCATACCAAGATGCTACAGGAAATGCACATGATTTAGCACTTGCTTATGCAGCAGGTATCGGTGGAGCTAGAGGGGGAATCCTTGAAACTACATTCAAAATGGAAACAGAAACTGACTTATTCGGTGAACAAGCAGTACTTTGTGGTGGGGTAACAGCTCTTATGAAAGCTGGTTTCGAAGTATTAGTTGAAGCTGGATATGAACCAGAAAGTGCTTACTTCGAATGTATCCACGAAATGAAACTTATCGTTGACCTTATCAACAAAGGTGGTTTCTCTTGGATGAGATACTCAATTTCTGATACAGCTGAATACGGTGACTACACAGTAGGTTCTCGTATTATCACAGAAGATACTAAAAATGAAATGCGTAAAGTACTTAAAGAAATCCAAGAAGGTACATTTGCTAAAAACTGGATCTTAGAAAACCAATCTCATCGTGCATACTTCAATGCTAAACGTCGTATTGAAGCTGAACATCCACTTGAAAAAGTTGGTAAAGAACTTCGTAGCATGATGTCTTGGGCAGATCAAAACAAATAAGACTGATATAGGAAGGGGAAACTAGATGGCAAACATTGTTAGAATTTTTGATACCACATTAAGAGATGGTGAACAATCACCAGGTTGTAGTATGAACCTTGCTGAAAAGTTAGAGGTAGCAAAACAACTGGAACGTCTTGGGGTAGATATTATGGAAGCTGGGTTTGCAGCTTCATCGCCAGGAGACTTCGCATCTGTTAAATCCATTGCAAAAGCTATCAAAAATGCATCTGTAACAAGTTTGGCACGTGCCCTCAAAGGTGATATTGATGCGGCGGCAGAAGCGTTGAAGGAAGCAAAATATCCTAGAATTCATACTTTTATTGCTACATCAGATATTCACATGACCTATAAGCTCAAGAAATCACCAGAGCAAGTTTTAGAAGCGGCAGCTGAAATGGTACGTTATGCTAAGAAATTCTGTGATGACATTGAATTTTCAGCAGAGGATGCATCAAGAAGTAACCCAGCTTTCTTATATCAAATATTTGAAGCAGTTATACAGGCAGGTGCAACAACGATTAACGTGCCAGATACAGTAGGATATGCTTCACCAGAAGAAATGACAAAGTTAATATTAGGTATTCGTGAAAACGTACCTTCAATTGATAAAGCAATTATATCTGTACATTGCCACAATGACTTAGGTCTTGCTGTTGCTAACTCTTTAGCAGCAGCTAAGGCAGGTGCAGGACAACTAGAATGTACGATTAATGGAATTGGTGAACGCGCGGGAAATGCAGCACTTGAAGAACTTGTAATGAATCTTAATACAAGAAAAGATTACTACAATCTTGGTTGTAATATTAATACCAAAGAGATTTATAAAACAAGTAAGCTCCTTAGTAGTATTACAGGGGTAAGAGTACAGCCTAATAAAGCAATTGTTGGAGAAAATGCTTTTGCTCATGAATCTGGTATTCATCAACATGGTATGCTTGCAAATAAGAGCACTTATGAAATTATGACACCAGAGTCTATTGGTCTTACTGAAAACAAATTAGTACTTGGAAAACATTCAGGGCGTCATGCCTTTGAAGATCGTTTAAAAGAGATGGGATATGAGCTGGAAGATGATGCACTTCAAATTGCATTTGAACAATTTAAGGCTTTAGCTGATAAGAAGAAAACTGTAACAGATAAAGACCTTGAAGCGTTAATTCATCATAAAACATCAAAAGTACCAGAGTTTTATAAGTTAGAACGCTTTGTAATCAATTCAGGGAACACCATTACAACTACTTCATCTGTAAGACTTGTTGCTAAAACAGGCCATGTACTTGAAGAAGTTGTTTCATCATATGATGGTCCAATTGATGCTTCATATAAAGCAATTGATAAACTAGTTGGTAAACGCTTTACATTAGAAGACTTTGTGATTAATTCTGTAACAGGTGGGACTGATGCACAAGGTGAAGTGAATGTAAAAATCAAAAATGATGAGGGTGTTTACAACGGTTATGGTGTAAGCATGGATATAGTAGAAGCAAGTATACTTGCTTATATTTCAGCTATTAATAATATGTTATACGACCAAGAAAATAAAAGAGAGGCGTAAAAGCATATAGCTTTGGAAAAACCGAGAGTTAGGTTTATAAAAACGGCGCTCTTGGTTTTATCTAAAGTTTATTTTTTTATATGGGAATAATAAGTACAGTAATATAAAAGGACACAAGAACCGGGGCAGAACATAAACGTATGAGTAAATGATGAGGAGATGATATAGATGGGAATGACAATGACCCAAAAAATATTAGCAGCACATGCAGGACTTGAAAGCGTTGTAGCAGGTCAATTAATTGAAGCAAATCTTGATCTTGTACTTGGTAATGATATTACATCACCAGTTGCTATTCGTGAATTTAATAAAATTGGTTGTGACTGTGTATTCCACAAAAGCAAAATCGCTTTAGTACCAGATCACTTTACACCAAACAAAGATATTAAAGCTGCTGAGCAATGTAAAACAGTACGTGAATTTGCAAATAGCAAAGAAATTGAAAACTACTTTGAAGTAGGTCAAATGGGAATAGAACATGCACTTATTCCAGAAAAAGGTTTAGCAGTTGCTGGTGATGTTATCATTGGTGCTGACTCACATACTTGTACTTATGGTGCGCTTGGTGCATTCTCAACAGGAATCGGTAGTACAGATATGGCAGCAGGTATGGCAACAGGTAAAGCATGGTTTAAAGTACCAGCTGCACTTAAATTTGTATTAACAGGTTGTCCAACTAAATATGTAAGTGGTAAAGATGTAATCCTTCATATCATTGGTATGATTGGTGTAGATGGTGCACTTTACAAATCTATGGAATTTGTAGGAGATGGTATTAAAAACCTTTCTATGGATTCACGTTTTGCTATGGCAAATATGGCCATTGAGGCTGGGGCTAAAAATGGTATTTTCCCAGTAGATGATTTAACAATTGAATTTATGAAAGAACATAGTACTAAAGAATATAAAGTTTATGAAGCAGATGAAGATGCTGAGTATGAAGCAGTATATGAAATTGACCTTTCTAAAGTACGCCCAACAGTAGCATTTCCACATCTACCAGAAAACACAAAAACAGTAGATGAAATCTGCGATAAAGAAGTTAAAATTGACCAAGTTGTAATTGGTTCATGTACAAATGGACGTATGGAAGACCTTCGCACAGCTAGAGATATTTTAAAAGGTAAAAAAGTAGATCCTAGTGTACGTTGTATCGTATTCCCAGGTACACAAAATATCTATTTACAAGCTATTAAAGAAGGTATTGTAACAGATCTTATAGAAGCAGGTGCTGTATTTAG
>USPX01000122.1 GCA_900556665.1 uncultured Eubacteriales bacterium | reverse complement strand
AACTTGGCACAAGATTTCACAGAACTTGGTGCAGGATCCGGCAGAACTTGTATCAGGATTCCAACTACTATGGTAGGGAAAAATGTAACTTTTTGAAATCGGGCAAGAATTCTCGAATAATCTTTTCTCATAATTCTTGGATAAGTCTTCATTTCAGTTAACTGGTTACTATAGGGCATGATGAAAAAGGAGTGTATCGTTCATTACGATACACCCTCTTATCCTTTACAGTGTCGGCTACACTATCGAATTATCGAACAAGTTTATAGTGGATTTTGAGAAGATTATCCAATTTTTAGGCAAGTACAGTAATATACAAACAGAAACTATTTTGAAGAGGAAATAAGTTCCTATTCCCTTTTGGGAAAAGAGATAGCACTGTAACCCGACACTCTGAATATTGTATTTTAGTAGGCGTGATTGATTTGGCAAACGATTGGGTGAATGAAATTCTGGTCCATATTTTTTTTGAGAAATCAGCTTACTAAGCTTTACTTTCCTATTAAACTAACTAATTATTATATATAAAATTCATAACCAAAACTATGGAAACTAACTACAAGAGACAGTATCGCCAGATGGATGATACTACCAAACAAAAAATTAGTCAAGCCTTAAGAGGAAGAACTAAAAGTGCGACACATGCACAATCCATATCAGATGGACTTAAAAATTACTGGAAGCAAGTGCCAAACAAACCAAATAATAACGAAACTAAAAATGAAGAAAATGAATAAGATATATGGATTAAACATAGATATGCTTCGGTTGTGCTACGAAATCAAGGAACCGAACAATATCAATATTATCAGAACAAGGGAAATAGGTGAAGAGGTGGACTTTCTTTATTTCTACTTAAGACGTATAGAGGGTAAACATTTCAAATTTGTATATGAAATCCGTTACAATGATTTAGGCATTGATAAGTTATTCGGAGAATTGAGATTAGGTATCAACGATGATAAAGAAGATAGTAATTTTCATTCTAATGGCTATGCTAAGGCATGGATTAGTGTGAGTAATCGTGTGTTATATAGTGATGAAATATATTATCTGGATTTTATTGAAGATAATTTAGGTCTGGAACTACATAATATAACTGCTTTGGACTTATGTTTAGACTTGTCTTGTGATGTGGCTCGGATGATTCGAAGGCTGATTCGCAACAAAAATGTAACAACCTTCCTCAATACTAAAGAGGTTAAAAACCGTAATGAAGACCGTCCAGAAATTACTTATATAACCAGTGGAAACATGAACAAGGACAAGTATTTAACAGTTTCTATAAAGCAAAAAAAAGCAATAAAAGATAAGGGTAAGGGTACTACTTTAACAGCGTATAATAAAAAGGCAGAAATAGCCAATAGCTCGGGTAAAAAGTACATTGAAGAGTTCTATAATAATCCAGGCAAGTTACATCGTCTGGAAGTACATTTGAATAATGACGAAGTAAAAGAATATTTGAACCGTACTAAACAAGAACTGTCTTTCTATTCATTGATAGATAATAGATTTTTGTATGACCTATTTGACCAAACTCTTAATAGCCTCATCAGATTTGAATATAAAGGTATAAAGTTAGACTGGGATGACTTGCTTTTAGGGGTTATAACAACCACCCCTGAGGAGGATTCTGTTTTAAAGCTAACTTCTTCAAAAAGAACGAAAAAAGTAGCTTAAAAGCATAGCTGTGAAATTTTAATGTATCAAAAAGAAAAGTGTATCAATTTAATCTTATAAAAGACCTATTGATACACTTTTTCTTGTATCATTTTAATCTAAAAGATTATTCTAAAGCGGTATTACGCATAATCTCTTTTGATAAGTCTAAAAAGAGTGCAACCTCATCTCTATCTCTTCCATCCTTTATATACATATTAACCTTAGAGTTAAGGATATTTTCAAATTCAGTTATAGTCATTTCTCCTTTCAGAACTTGTTTGTGATATACAGACATTTCTTTAGCATCCTTTTCTGGAGTTGAAATTGAGATTTTCTTCTTATTATCACAGCCATAAATAAAAAAACTGCATAAACATAACATCCAAATAATCCTTTTCATATACCTATCTCTTTTCACAATAGTTGGCAAATTCTTTAATTATTTTCTCTCCCAATTTTGCAGATGAATTGAAAAGAGACTCAAACAAATTTATTTCTGCATCACAACTAAATACACCTTGTAACTTTATTCTTGTTCTATTTTCATCAAATGATATTATGTCGCAAGAAAAGATATAGTTGCCATTATAGAGTATGTATCTAAGCCCACCCAAACTCGTTTTAAAAACAAGGTGCCCAGTTGTTGTGTTTGATTCTCCGATAGAATATTTTTTCAATTTAAGAAATTTAGAAAATGATTCAAAGGCAGTATTAGCAGGGATATTTACTATCCGTTCTATTATTTTTCCATTTATTGCACTCATATCTCATCCGTTATAAAAATTAATCCTAAAACTTTATATCCGATTGTTTTCTCGCTTCCGTCATTATATTCTATTTTATATCTTTTGTACGGAATAGGAAACATCGGTGTATCATATCCAACTACTCTTTCAACTTCTGAATATGAAACACCATATCTCAAAGAATACTTTCTAGAGAAGTCTTTAGTTCCCCAATCATGGGAAGTGAACATAGATATAAGCCATACCACAACAAATATTGCAAATGTTTTTCCCCACCATGTTCTATAAACATTATACTCGGAGTCATCCTCTTGTTCCACCGTTATAGATTGTTCTACTTGCATGGATTGTTTAATATCTTGATTGTTTTCCTCACTGTATTTTTGTTCGTCTTTTAAGAACAAAGATATATCTCGGATAAAATCATTTATATTATCAATGGTATAGATTTTATCTACTTCTTTCAACTTTATCTTACTATCCACTAAAAAAAGATTACGTAACTTGTCCTCTATTTTATCTAGTTGGATATTTCCACTATTAGAAATAAAATCTTTATATGAAACTGTAATCATTTAAATTCGTTTTTCTGTTAGAAACTTTCTTTGCAGTCCAAGTTGCTGTAGTATAGACAAATAAAAAGCGTGGACTAAACTTTGTCTGCTTTTCTGGTATCGCCAAACACCATGTATCCAAACAAGTAAAGCCCACGCTGTAGAATACAACGTAGGCATCAACTTTACAGCTTGGATACTTTTAAAATTGGCGATTTTGAAAAGCAAGTGTAAAAGCTAACGCTTTCTATTCTATATGTCTTTTATCTGTTTTATGCCATAGGCTTATCTTTTTATGATTACCATTGCAAAGATACTCAATTCCTATCAAACGATGATACTTAGATAACCGATTTTTGCACTGTTACCAAAATCCCTTTTCGGATAATACATTTACTGTTTTGATACGGTTTATCACTTGTTACTCGGTAATTCCGTAATGTCCCCAATGCTACACCAAGTTGCTCTGGGGTGAATTTGGTATAAACGGCAGTTAAAGAGCCAAAGTAGAAATGAAGTCCAGATATTTCTACATGAATAACCGTCCTTTCTTGCTTATTTTTCATTTTATCTATTTTTTATCTGACAAAGAAATGATAAATATTTAATATTTACCATATTTCTAGCCTTATTTAACGCTGTGAATGATTTATATTAAATATACATCACTATCTTTGCACCATAAACAAGTAACACCATGAAAAAAGTAGTAATCTTTGCACGAGTATCAAGTACGAACGGAACACAAGACTATGAGCGTCAAATAAATGATTTGCAGGTATTAGCCTCGGCAAACAACTGGACTGTTGAGGCTGTATTTGCGGAGAAAGTATCTGGAGCAAAAAAGAACACAGAACGCACAGAGTTAATGAATATGATAAACTATATCAACTCACATAATATAAATAAAGTATTAGTAACCGAACTATCCAGACTTGGACGTGATACCCTACAAGTATTACAAGCCATAGAAATCTTAAATCAGAATAAAGTATCAGTATTCATCCAAAACTATAATATTGAAACGCTTACTCCAGAGGGAGAAATCAACCCTATGAGCCAGTTTCTTATCACTATACTTGCCGAAGTAGCACGAATGGAACGCAAGACTATTAGAGAACGTGTTGCAAGTGGTTACCAGAATTTCCGTAGCAATGGCGGTAAGGTAGGACGAAAAGTAGGATATAGTAAAAGCAATGAAACCATGAAAGAAGAATATGCAGAAGAAATTAGACTGCTTAAAAGAGGTTATTCACTCCGAAATACAGCTAAATTAACGGGTACGAGTGTAAATACTCTTCGTAAATTGACTGCTTTAATGTAAATTAACTTAGCGGAGTGGTAAAATAGCTTACAAGTCGTATATTTGCATAAAGGACAGGCAAATCCACCACGAAAAATACTTCAAATTCAATCATATTGTAACAAGTTAGGAGCAGGAAGCACGTTCATGTATATGCACTTCCCTGCTCTGTGGATTTTGCATGAACGTGTGAAAATAAGTTGTGCAATGGCATGCAAATAATCCTTTGTAACAAATGTTTAATGAGGATGAATTGAAAGTTTATGATAAGAAATTTCAAGCAATAGGTATTTTAGACAAAGAAGAACAAAAAAAGATACTGGAGTTCTTCTATACATTAGGTGTTATTACGTTTAACCTTTAATTTAACGATTGATGAGTAAGAAAAAAAGTAAAGAGAAAGTAGTAGAGTTTTCTAAATTGACAAATAAAGTGGCTGCTGTATGGACGCGAGTGTCAACGGAGCGGCAAGCTGATACAAATGGCAGTTTAGAAAGTCAAAGAAGGATATGTACGGAATATGCAGAAAGTCATGCTATTCGTATAAAAAAGTATTATGGCGGTACGAATGAGAGTGCAAAAGTTGAAGGTAAACTATACCGTGAAATGATTGCAGAGGTGGCTAGAGATAAAGAGATAAATATAATTCTTGTCTATTCATTTGACCGTTTCAGTCGGGCTGGTTATGAGGCGATGATGACAAAAGCATATCTCAAAGCTAAAGGAATATATGTGGTGTCTGCAACACAGGCTACTGACCCAGATAGTGCGGCAGGTGGATTTATGGAAGATGTTATCTTTCTTTTTAATCAGTTTGAGAATAACCTTCGAAAGGATAAATGTATCACAGGTATGGTGGAGTGTTTACGAAATGGCAACTGGTATTCAAAACCTCCGCTAGGTTATGATAAACTAAAAGTAGGTCGAGAACACGTTCTTACAGTGAATGAAAAAGGCAAGATACTGCGTAATGCTTTTGTTTGGAAAGCTACGGAAGGAATTGGAGATATAGAAATTGTTCAACGTTTGAAGGGATTGGGATTAGTCATTGACCGAAAACATTTGAATAAAATTCTTCATAATCCATTTTATTGTGGGTTCATACAACATAGTTTGTTGGGCGATGAAGTTATAAAAGGTAATCAAGAGATATTAATTGATGAGGCTACGTTTAATAAAGTGAATAGCATATCTAATGCAGGATATGAACACAAAGAAATTACTGAACCATTCCCATTGAAAAGGCATATCATCTGTTCAGACTGTGGCGGTTACTTGACTGGATACACAGTGAAAGCACGTGGACGGGATTATTATAAATGTAATAAGAAAGGGTGTAAAAGTAATCATAGTACAGAGAAACTACATCAGAAGTATATCAATCTCTTAAATGGATATAATATACCAGATGAATTTATTCCGATACTTACAGACGTTTTAAGAAAGGTTTTTGAAGAATACAATCAAAGTAAGGGTGAAATAAAGAAAGTCCTTTTAAAACGAAAAACAGAGTGTGAAAATCGAATAAATGCAGTTAAAGTTAGGTTTGGTCTGGGAGAAATTAATAGTGAAATATATACGGCTACTATGAGCGAATTAAATTCGAGATTGACAGAAATCAGACGAGACCTTGAAGATGCAGGGAAAAATTTATCGAACATGATGAATTATATCAATCAAACGATTGAAATATCTTGTAAATTAGGCAGTTTGTGGAGGGATAGTGATTTTTCTAATAGGCAAAAAATACAAAATTTAGTCTATCCTGGTGGAATTTACTTCGACAAGAAAAATGATGATTATCGAACAGAAAACGAGAATGAAGTTTTTAGGATTTTCCGCAGATTTACAGCGGTTTGCAAAGGTGGAAAAGAAAAAGCGACAAACAATTTTCACTGCTTGTCGCCTTCTGTCGGAATGAGGCGACTCGAACGCCCGACCCCTACGTCCCGAACGTAGTGC
>USPX01000121.1 GCA_900556665.1 uncultured Eubacteriales bacterium | reverse complement strand
ATCTTTTTACTTTGATGATTTTAAAACGCTTATTTTCTTCTACAATTTTAATACGGAAGGCTTTACGAATACCTTCCATACTTCTTACTTGGTTAATAAGTCTTACATTTTGTGTATCCACGATACGCTCAATCATTGGATAAATATCTTTTTTCTCATCTGCTGTAAGTCTTGATTTGAAGCAGTAAGTATTAATTGTTTTTAATGTATCTAAGATTTGTTGTTCTTTAATTTTAGTTACATCTGCAAGTACCCATGTATACTCTTTAGTTTTTACAGCACTATCATAAGTTTGTTTAAAGAAATTCACAAAGGCATTATCTTTTGTGGCAGTTGCTTTTGCAAATTTACCAAGTTTTAATTTAAGTTCGTTTTTAAGATAAACAATTGTATTAGCTTTTACAATTTCACCCATTGCCATAATATTTTTTTCAATAAACTCATAAACTTCTTGTGCTTGCTTTTCATCTAAGCTGCCATTTTTACAAAGTTCACGCATTTTGTCCATGTAATCTAAAAGATTCTTTTTCGTATTAAGTGCTTTTCCTTCGCCTACTTGTTCAAAAATCTCCTCAGCTGTTAAGCCTTGTAATTGTTGTTCCATATTAACTCCTCTTAATTATAGATATCCCTTAGGTACTACCTATTTCTTTTGTAATTTAAGTAATTTATACATATAGATTTCATTATGATCAAATACCTTTGAGAAGGCTTGAATGAAACTTACAACAGTTTCAGGTTGTAAGGCTTCTTGACTATTACCTATCCCTATTAAATGTGCCCAAATAAGATTTTTGTAAATCTCAAGTTTTATAAGGCTCTCTAATATTGTCTCTCCATCTAATGGTACTAAACGTTCAAAGATATAATTTGCAAAATAATTTTCTAACACATATCCGTATTGCACCATAAATTCATCTAAATACTGGACTTTACCCTTTTGCATATTGATGCTTGCAAGTTTTAAATCATCCGATACTTCAAGGCCTAATCCTTTTAATAAGTCATTATAATATGCCTCATAAAAAGTAGAAGGCCATTTCTTCTCTGCACGTAAGGCCTTAAGATTTAATACAAGCTCTAATGCTTTATCTTGCCAATTATCTTTAAATGGATGTTTTAAAGCTGCTGGTAATTTATTTGGCGCTTCATAAGCTTTTATAAGGGCTTGTATTTCTTTTAAGCTTTGTTTACGTGCTAATGGGTCTAACTTTAATAAAAAGTCTTCTAAATCACTAAAACGCGCCTCAAAATCTTTATTTTTATTTTGAAGTAGCCCCATTAATACATTTCTAATGGCTACTAAATAGTCTTGCCACTTTTGTGGTTTCTTTTCATTTAAATTAATCTTAGCACTTACTTTGTATTGCTTAGGTGCATTTTCTAATGTATTTAGCTTGAAGCCTGATTCATTTAGCAAAATCATACGTGCAGCTTCTGGACATGAAAGTGCCATAGAATACTCTATATGTTCCCCGATTTCATTAAAAGTACGTGGGAAAAGTGTACATGTTTCACTTAAGTAATTTTCTCCTAAGTTTGTATAAATATCACACCAGCCTTCTTTAGATAAAAAGGCACAACGATTATTCTTAAGTTTAATTTTAGCTGCATGTTCTTCTGATGCGTTTTTAGTCACAAGCTCTTTATCTAATCGCTTCTTCATAGCTGGATTTTTTACTTTTTTATACTTCTTTAAAGTCGCTTCATCAATACCAATATACCAGCCTGCACAACATGTATCTTCACATTTGGCGCCAATACATTTAAAGTCTTCTACTTGACTTGGCCCTATCACTTTACCTTTCATCCTAAAGTCTCCTCTCTTTAAGAAAGGGCTGCCCTTAGAGCAAGGTCTTAAGCCTTACTTTAAAAGCATCCCCCTAAGTCATTCTTATAAACTTTGATAAGCTTCTTTAATTTGTTCAAGTTCTTCGTAATCGAATTTCTTTGCAATATAACTTGCTTGATCTACACGTCTTAAAGATTTACTAAGTTGTTCTTCAAATCTTTCAATCTCTCTTGTTTCATCTGAAGGAATACGACTTAATCTTCTACGAATACTAATGATATCTTTAATTAATGCCTCTTTACTGCTCATGGTTTACTCCTTTAATCTTACAAATTTATACATGTATTATTTACATATTCATCTCTTAATTTGCTTAAAATAATATTTTAAAATAACACATTTTTGATGTGTCTGGAGGTCTTATTTTGTCACTCAAAAAACTTATTTCATTTTGCTTTTTCTTTCTTCTCATAGGTTATTTCTATGTCACTGTAAAAGCTGCTTACTTCATGCCTACTCATGAAAAAGTAGACTTACTGCCTATTTTAATGCAGGAGCAACTTACAGAAAGAGATTATCAGCTTATTTATGAACAAACTGGTATTGCTAAACCTCTTTATGAAGAATTAAAGACTCTGCCTAATTTTACAGAAAAAATGCTCACATTTCAAGCTGACTATTTGAAAAAGAAAAATGTGAAATGGGTCTATGTACCACCTATTACCTTTGAAGAACGCCTCACAAACCCTTCTGGAGACTTTACTACGGGTTTTGAACTTGCCCCTTATCATAATGGCTACATTCTTTTTACAAAGGCTGCACATTCTCTAGGATGGCACCACGGCCATGCTGGCATCGTCATTGATGAAAAGCATGGTAAAACTTTAGAAGCCATTAGTATAGGTAAAGGTTGCAAAACACAAAACATCCAAAAGTGGCAATATTACCCCACCTTTAAAATGATGCGCCTTAAATGTGCTTCCTTAGAAGAACATAATCAAATCGCTCTTTATGCCAATAATACTCTCAAAAACGCTACTTATCATTTACTAAGCTATCCTTATACAGATATAAATTTCACACCTACCAAAACCCAATGTGCACTCCTTATTTGGCAAGCCTTCTATCACTTTGGTTATGATTTAAATACTTTTAACAACCTCTTTATCACACCAAAAAATTTAGCCAGTAGCCCACTTTTAGAAGTTCTCCAAAATTATGGTTTTAATCCAGAAAAAGCATGGTGATTAATTATGAACTCTATCCCTTATAAAAAAATAAGTTTCATTCTACTGCTTATTATACTTATTATGCTCTTAATACATCCTGTAGTTTCTACTACTTCTCCTTTTTATACAGTACTTATTAACGACTTAAAAGAGACCCCTTTATGCCTCAATCTCTACTATATTACACCTAATGAACATATTGCCACCTATCAGCTTATAGCTAAAACCCTTATACCACAGCATACACCAATGATTCATTTTACAGAAAGCTTTTTATCACTGAGCCTCTATCATTCTGCTTTAAAGCAAATTAACGAGTGCCTTGTCCCAGCACCAGTTCATAAGGATTTTTATAATTATTATCAAGATACACATTACAAAATCCTTATTCCCATAGGTCCTCTTTCTCAAACTTACTTTTTAGATTCACAAACCCCGGATGTGCGTACTGCAAATACAGGACCTTTTCCTTTACCACCTTTCTATCTTAATCATATCCGTTATCATGAAGGCTTATATTATTTACTAGGGGACACTGTAAATGCCTACGAGGGTGATTTATATACGCTAGACGCTACTACACTTAATGTGCTTCATTATACCCATTTTCAGACTTCGCCTTTGACTATTTATAAACAGCATTCTGCCCTTACACAAGATGGGCATGCATTCTTTATCCTAGAAAATGGTCTAGGCCATATAGATTCATCTCATACACGCCCTCACACATTGTCGCTATCTTTTACACCTCAATATGTTCTAGCTGATTGTGCTAATGTGCTGGCCTTTCGCCTGACCCCTAGTACACTACACTACAGTACTTTAAATTCACAAGGTCAGCTTCTTACAACTGCCCAGCTCCCACTCCCTGAAGCCCATCTTCTTCCTGTTCGTGCTTTGCTTCAAGATTCTTATTTAACCTTGCTTACTGCCACCACCAATCATCCTATTTATGAAAATTATATTTTGGTATATGATCTTAACCACCAAAAGCTGATTTACTGTTGTGCCCTGTCTCATTTCTCCCCTTACACCTTATTAGATATCACTACTTGATAAAACACAAAAGGAGAAGCCCCTAAATAATCAACTATTTCGGAGCTTCTCCTTTTATATTTTTAGTTTTAGCTACATTCTCTAAATGTCATATGAGCTGTAAAATAATTTATTTTACCATCTAAGCTTATGCCAGCTATTCTATAGCCAGCTTCTTTGACAGTACCTAAAATAATCTTTATTTTATCCTGATACATAATAGGTTTGTTGTAGTTTATTTGTAAGGTTTCTACCTCTTTTTCCCTATAGAAATCTAAAGGCAGCATATCTAAAATCCATTTAACATATTGTACATTATTCATATGCCCATTGACATCAATCTCTGAATAACGTGCCTTACGCTTTTCCTCCGCAATGATGGTAGTTGGTAAACCTAATTTTTCTAAACTTTCACCTTGATATTCTTTGGCTACTACGCCCTCTCCTATTTCAGGTGAAATGCGTAATGGACGTCCTTTATCTGCATCTAACAAAATATAGTTCATTATAATTTTTCCTATTGTTTCATGAGGTCCCTTCATAATATCAGCGAGCCTTACGCCAAAAAGCTTTTGGTTACCTGCTATATATGTGTTTAAACTAAATTTGTCTTTCCAGCTAAGATTTTTATTTAATATATACTTTACCCTAGATACCACCCAATAATAAGTAGGTTTCACTTCATCTTTATAAAATCCTAAACCTACTAAATCTGCATGATGTACTGCTATATTTTGCATATTTCTTGCAAGCCCTAATAAATTCATATGCCCTAAAAAATCTACATCTTCAATTTCTACTACATAATCTTCTTTTAGCTCTATATCCATTTTTCTCCCCCTTAGCTTAGGTTATTTGATGAACATAGCATCCCCAAAACTAAAGAATCGATACCCTTCTTTTACAGCTTCATTATACGCTGCTAATACGTGTTCTTTTCCTGCTAATGCACTTACTAACATAATAAGTGTTGATTCTGGTAAGTGGAAGTTTGTAATGAGTGCATCAATACATTTAAATGTATACCCTGGATAAATAAAGATATTTGTCCATCCACTACCTGCTTTAATCATTCCGTTTTCATCTGCATTAGACTCTAATGTACGTGTACTTGTTGTCCCAACTGGAATAATTCTACCGCCTGCAAGCTTTGTCTCATTGATGATTTTGGCATCTTCTTCTTCAATCATATAAAATTCTGAATGCATTTCATGTTCTAATACGTCTTCAACTTTAACTGGTCTAAATGTTCCAAGTCCTACATGAAGTGTTACATAAGCAATTTTTACACCTTTGTCTTCAATCTTCGCAAGTAATTCTTTTGTAAAGTGAAGTCCTGCAGTTGGTGCTGCTGCACTTCCTTCATTTTTAGAATAAACAGTTTGATAACGCTCTTTATCCTCTAATTTTTCATGAATATATGGTGGTAATGGCATTTCACCTAATCTGTCTAATACTTCTTCAAAGATTCCTTCATATTCAAAGCTTACGATGCGTTTACCATCTTCAATAATTTCCTCTACTGTTGCTGTTAAAAGCCCCTCACCAAAAATAATTGTATCGCCAATCTTAGCTTTTTTGCCTGGTTTAACAAGAACCTCCCAACGTTTCTCATCCTTGCGAGTAAGTAATAAAAATTCTACTTTTCCGCCTGAAGGACGTGCACCAAATAAACGTGCTGGAATAACTCTTGTGTTATTAAGTACTAAGCAGTCACCTTCTTGTAAGTAATCTATAATATCATAAAAGTGTTGATGTTTTGTTTCACCACTTACTTTATCTAATACCATAAGTCTAGAAGTTGTGCGATCCTTAAGTGGTACTTGTGCAATTTGTGCTTCCGGTAAATCAAAGTAAAAATCTGATGTCTTCATAATCTTCTCCTAAGTCCTTTATCTATTTCATGTAAATTGATTTGTTATTTTGCGCTTCACGCATTCTAGCGTCTAGAAAATAATAACACTTAGGCTAATACTTATCAAGCACCCAGGGTTCTTAGCATTCATTTATCACCTCATTGCCTCTTTCGCCATAAATGAAAATCGCCTAATGTAATTAATATTTCCTTTGCAAATTACTTCTCTATGGGTAAGTGCCTCCTCATATTCATATGCTTCACCTAATAAGAGCTTATATAGCCCTTTTTCATCTTTAAATATCACTTCAAAATCAGGTTCTAGTTGAGTCCTTTTATCTGATACA
>USPX01000120.1 GCA_900556665.1 uncultured Eubacteriales bacterium | reverse complement strand
ATTTAGAACAACTCATTATTACTGGAAAAACTTAGTCTTAAGTTAACGGCTATGAATATTATATCAAATCTCATCTCTTGCAAATAATTTACAAATTATTTAGACCCATGTGCGACTGCATAAATTTCATCTTTTATAGCCATAAACGCTTCTATAACTTCTGGATCAAATTGGTTTCCTTTACCGCCTAAAATAAATTTACAAGCTTCTTCATGGGACATTGCTTTACGATAAATACGATCTGAAATTAATGCATCGTATACATCTGCTACCGAAACGATGCGACCACTAAGTGGAATTTCCTCTCCAGCTAATCTCCAAGGATAGCCTTCCCCATCGAAACGCTCGTGATGGCTGATAGCTATTTCCTTTGCAAGATCTAATGAATCCTCTGGTGCTGTTTTTTCTATAATTGTATTAATTAAAGCTTCACCTATTAAAGTATGTTTCTTCATCTGTTCATACTCTCTTTCGGTTAAACGTCCCGGCTTTAATAAAACTCTATCTCTAATCCCTATCTTTCCAATATCATGAAGCGGTGCACTATGCACTAACCTTTCAATGTATCTATTATCTAATTCATCAGCATATTTACTTGAACGTTGAAGTTGCTTTGCAATAAGCCTTACATATTCCTTTGTACGCCCTACATGTCCACCGGTATCATGATCCCTACTCTCAATCAGTTCACAACAGCTTGTAATAATACTTTCTTCTAGATTTCTCTTTCCTCTTTTTAAGAACTTGCGATGTCCAAAAACTTGAAGATGCTTTTCTATTCTATGTATTAATCTTTCTTTTATAAAAGGCTTTGTAAAGAAATCTACAGCACCACATTCAAATCCTTCAACTTCTACTTCCTTGGCATTATAATCTGAAAATAGTATAACTGGGATATCCTTTGTTTGTTTTTCTTTTTTTAATGCTTCAAGCATTTTAAATCCGTCCATATCTGGCATATTAACATTTAATAATATAAGGTCCACTTGATGACTCTTACATACTTCTAAAACCTGCTTACTTAGTAGCATAGCACTTACTTTATAATACTTTTTAAGCATAGTTTCAGCCAACCTTAAATCAACCAGATTATTGTCTACTAACACAACATGCTTCATATAGTCTCCTTTTTCTATAATAATTTCAGTCCTCTTGATACTAATTGTCGTTTCCCCTTATTTATATTATAACCTTACTTGTAATTATTTGGTATATTTTGCCTTAAATTGGATATTAAATTAATTAAATAAAATGAAGGTGGTCATCAAAGTGGCTGGCGGTAGTTGTTGCCATTACTAACTACACCTTCCGTAATTTGTGATAGCTTAAGTTCGATAAGCAATGTAACGGTCAGAAACTCGTTCACTCCGTTCACTCAAACATCTTCCCTAAAACCACATTGCTCATCTTCACTAAAACTATCATCAAATTACTCCACAGGTAGATTAGTACTGGCAACAACTACCGCTCTACTTTGGACCACTAGGGTTAGGTATTTAGTAGCGGATTTCTGGGTAGTAGCAGGAGAGGCCTAGTTTACACATAGTGGTGCGGTCTTCTGGGTAAATCATTTTTTCTAGGTATTCTTCTTCTGAACTACATTGTTTGGCTAGTTCGATATTGTCTCTCATGTACGCGATGTCGCGGCAGATGTTTTGCCATTCATCTGATCTACCCACTATTTTGCCGGCTGTTATACCTAGCTTTACAAATCTATAAATAGAGCACAGACCACATGCAAATTTATGAAAAGACTTGGTATATAACATATCATTTAACTCTACTGCATTTTGGGTGTTAAAGTCATTCTTTAACATAAGCATTTCTGGCGATGCATTTAGTACTGTGCCACATACTGAGCACATTTCTGAGCGATGCATACCTAGGCAGTTGGCATCTGAGAAGGTGCAGCCGTTACGCATCATAAATACTTCATATTCTACATTAGGCACAGCTTTTACGATTTGCTCAACTTCTTCTACACTAAGGTCTCTTGGTAAAATAATGCGCTTAGCACCTCTTTCTACATAAAATCTTGCGATATCTCTATTGTAAATCCCTGCAATTGTACTAATAACAGATGGTACCCCTACTTCTTTCGCTAACTCTACAAGTTCTATGCAGGCTACAATAACCCCATCTACACCAGCTTTCTTTAACTGTTCCATATATCTCTTGATATACTTATACTGTTGTTCACTATACATACTTGAATTAAATGTAATATATATCAATTTTCCTTTGGACTTAATTTGTTTAATAATCTCTATAACTTCTTCTAATGTATGTGGATTAGAAATATTTTTGTATCCAGACATACGATTAATATCTGCAAAATCTCCAAAGGCTTCACTCCAAGCTGGATCATGGAAGCCCATATAAAATTCTCCAGCCCCACAACGAATATAGTCATCCACATGGGCTACATTATTTAAAGGTACTAACGGTCTCATTTTTTCACCACCAAATCTACTGGAAAATAAATATTACGTATTTGACTTACACCTTGTACTTCACAATTCCTATTATCAAAATATATAGCCCTTCCTACACGTAACCACTTATGTCCATCGCCAAATTCATAACAAAAAATATTATCATTGCACTCTCCCTGACACACTTCATTTGGCCTAAATTTCTTTTCAATATCTTTATGAATAGATCCAAATTCGCAGATTTGTCCTACAGTCACATAACAATATGGCCTATGCATTCCCATCTCAATTTGGGGACGGTTCTTTAAGCTTATTGCTTTGTTAGGAATATAGGGTTCCAAATTAACAATCTTATGGGTTGGGTCAAATTCTATACCACTAATTCGATACTTGTCTATAATTTTATAAAAATAGCTATTAAAAGCTTTAGGATGCAATATGGTGTTAAAATATTCAGGATATCTTAAGTCACGATAATCCTTCATAAAGAGTCGGCCTATATTATATTTCAAATTATAATGACTGGTAATATAATCTAACATGCCATAATCATTAACTGTTACTTCATCTAATACTTCTTTTAATTCATGAATGCATTCTTGTATCTTTTGTTTTCCCTTCTCTAAGTTCTTTTCTGAAAAAATAGGAATAACTAATGTAATACGTATATTTTCTTTATGACAAAACTCATTTATTTCCTCAATAATCTTACGCGGTACATTTAAAAAGTATTGTGCACAAAAATAAGACCCTATATAAATACGCTCACATTTTTCAAAACCAGCTAATGCATTACTTTTATCTATAAGGTTTCCAAAGTCTTCTATAGGTTCTATTTTACTATTGTATAAATACTGAATGATATCCGTCAGATTCAAACAATTTATTTCCCTCATTTCTTACTACTCCTGACCTTCTTTTATTGATAAATCATCACTCTATCCACCTTATATTTTCCTAACATTACGCTGTCTATACATCAGTACAGTTTTTAAACTTTCAGACCTCTCCCCTTAAATTTACATCAAAAAAGCTAGATAGTCTAAGGCTATCTAGCTTTCAATTATTTTAATTAAAGTTTTTTAACAAACTCTGATTTTAATTTCATAGCACCGATTCCATCGATTTTACAATCGATATCGTGGTCACCATCTACTAAACGAATGTTTTTAACTTTTGTTCCGATTTTTACTACTAATGAACTACCTTTTACTTTAAGGTCTTTGATAACTGTTACAGTATCACCATCTTGTAAGATATTTCCGTTAGCATCTTTGAAAACTTTTACATCTTCATCTGCTTCTTCTGTTCCTGGTGCCCATTCATATGCACATTCTGGACAAACAAGTAAACTTCCATCTTCATATGTGTATTCTGAGCCACATTTTGGGCAATTTGGTAAATGTTCCATTAATTATATCTCCAATCGTTCTAGTTGTTTTAAGTATATTATACGCTTATATATACTACCATAGTCTCCAGTACTTGACAAACAAGGGGTTATTTATATATTAAACTTATCGTATTATACCCATTTTCTATGTTGCAAATACTTAAAGTCATTAAATATGTACATAGTCACACTTTTCTCCGTGTCTTGCGCAATCTCTCATTTCATTTAACGCCTTAGGTATACAACCACAGTGCTTTTCTATATTCACACAAGTCATACATTTATCAGGCATGACTAAATGGTCTACCCCTTCTCTAATATCAAATGCAGCAGATTTGAAACCTTGTTCAAAAGGAAAAGCATATGGGAATTCTGACATATCGCAAGGATACATTCTACCATCCCATGCAATATACACATTATTTTTCCCACCTAAGCAATTTAATCCTATTTTCTTTGGCGCGTAGATATTACTACTTTCTTTAGCCATTAGATCTACTTCTACATTCTCTTTCTTATCCTTAGCTAAATTATTTCTTCTTTCTAATTCAGCTTGAATAGGTGCAGTAAATTCACTTAATATCTCATTTACTTCTGCTTCTTGCGCTTTATTTAAACGTAATTTTCTTGTATTAGCGCAAGCACCACGCACAGGCGCACATGAACCATAATCAAAGTTAACAAGCTTATTACGCTTTGCCACTAATTCACAAACAGCCTTAGTATCTTTATAGTTTTCGCTACATACTACAAATCTTACATCAAGTGCTAAGTTGGGAATGGTTAATAAACGATCTAGCCCATCTAAAGCTCTTTGAAAATTTCCATCCCTATCACTAAACTTACGATATGTTTCTTCTGAAGCACCATATAATGTAAGTCCCATCATAGCTGGTGGCCTACGTCTTAAAAGTTCTAACATTTTATCATCTACTGTAGTCCCATTTGTAAATAATGAAACAAGTAAACCCATCTTTGAAATTTCCTCATATATTTCAGGAAAATCTGGACGCATCATTGCTTCGCCACCTGTTAAAAGTAAAAAAAGACCACCTTGATCACGAAATTGTCTCGCCATATCAATCCATTCCTGAGCTGTACGTAATCTGCCACCTAACACATCTGCTGTTTGCTTATCTATTCTCACAAAGCACATGGGGCATTTTAAAGTACAAAATGCAGTTAGCTCAAATGTTGCCCCTTGAAAAAATCCTTTATCTTTAGCATCTACATTGAAGCGATCTAGAAACTGCTTCCATTTACGATTAGTCTCCATATCATTTACGATATCTTGTATTATTTCTGGCTTCATTTTTATTCCTCCAGCATTTGATTGGCCTTAAGTGCTTCTAGAAAATTATTAACTTCAATTTCTGCTTGTGCCCTATCCACATCATATTCTTCTAAAAGTGCAGCTACTAACATTTCATGAGTTGCACCCTTCTCTAAAATTCTCCATAATAGCACTCCACTTTCATTAAGCTTAGAAATACCGTTAAATTCTAAAAGTCTCTCACCCATAGGAATAATCATGTATTCATCCATTATTTCTCTTAAAACTAAATCTCCCTTTATCTTCATTCCTGACTCCTTAAATTATTTGTTATGCTCTATATCTATTAATCATATGTATTCATTTTTATATAGCTTATTCCTGATATATTTTAACGACGAATGTTTTATACTCATTAAACTCACTTAAATAAAACACTTTCCATTACATTAACAGCTTCTTCGTCTATACGGCATGTTAACTCATATACTTCAATATTATTAACTAATTGCTGAATATAGTTCATGCAAAAATCTATTAGTTTAAAATCAAAATTCATATGTAAGGTATTTGAAAAAAGTGCTAACACAGCTTCTTTTTCATCTAACTTTCTTACTTCGTTTTTTTCACCTTTTTTAACTAAAACAATAGCTTTAAGTGGCGCACTTCTATTAATGGCTTCTCCAGAACTTCCACACCAAGGCGTCCCAAAAACTTTAGGTATCCCATTAACATTACGAACTGCTGGCGCATCACCATTTAAAATAAGTGCATTACGATAGGTTTGCCATAAATGTGCCTGTGTAGATTTACCTGCACCACTTACACCAGAAAATATAATGCCTTCTCCTTTGTATTCAATTGCTGCGCCATGAAATACGATGCCACCTAAATGTAGTAATCTACATTCAAAAGCATACATTAGCCATTGTAAATCATAATGGTTATATTCTTCACAATGAGGAATATATTCAATTCGGGCGTAGTCTTTAGACATTCTTATAGAATATCCCCCTTGATTTTTCCACAAATCGTATACAGTAAAAATATTTTCATTTTCCTCTTCATGCCATTGCTGATTATATACTTGTCTACCTTTAGTTCTAAAATTCAATACTTCAAAACCTTTTACACCATGTACCACTACATCCATTTGTCCAAGACTCGGCATTTTTAGCTGCTCTCTTAAACGAAAAGCTTCCATCATACGTGGCAAAATGATACAG
>USPX01000119.1 GCA_900556665.1 uncultured Eubacteriales bacterium | reverse complement strand
TTAATGAAATTAAAAACACACGTTTTTCTGGGTTTGTATTAAAGTCATCGACTAAAGCAAGTCGCTCTTTTGCTTCTGTTTGTCCATCTAAATAACTATAATTGATACCAGCTTCTTCAAAGCGTTCTCCTATAGCTTTAAGTACTGTTGTAAATTGTGAGAACACAAGTACTTTTTGATCTGATACTTCTTTTAAAACACTCATTAAATAATCTAATTTAGAATTTCGACCTTTATATTGTTTCACCATACGTTCTGGCATTAAACAAATTTGACGTAGTTTTGTGAGGTAGGCAAGTAGAGCCATGCGATTTGTTTCATCAACTTGAATTTTTTCTTTAATAATCTTTTTCATGGCTAAATAAGCTTTTTGATGATAAGGATCTAATGTGACTACTACTTTTTGTTCAATCTTATCTGGCAGTTCATTTAACACTTCTTTCTTTGTTCGTCTTAGCATAAATGGCCCTATTAAACGTCTAAGCTCCTCAATTTGTGGTGGCTCGGTCATAAAGATATTTTGGAATCTTAGTTCATTATATAAATAGCCTGGCATAACAAAGTCCATAATTGACCATAATTCCATTAAATTATTTTCCATAGGTGTTCCTGTTAAAGCAAAGCGTACTTTACTTTTTACACCTTTAATAGTCTTTGTAATTTGAGATTTTGCATTTTTAATTTGTTGGGCTTCATCAATGACGCAGTAGTCAAAAGTAATGTCCCCATAACTTGCTTCATCATTGCGATAAGTTGTATAAGTTGTCAGTAAAATATCATAATCCATATAGTCTTCAATGACTTTTAAACGCTTTTCTCTTGCCCCATGGACAATGCCTACTTTTAAGTCAGGTGCAAAATGCTCGATTTCCTTTTTCCAGTTATAAATAAGGGCAGTTGGTGTAATGACTAAACTTTTAGCACCTTCTTGGGCAGCTAAAAAGCTAATCATTTGCAACGTTTTCCCAAGCCCCATTTCATCTGCTAAAATAGCACCCAGTCCATAACTTGCTGCTGAAACTAAGAAATTAAAGCCTTCTTTTTGATAGCTACGTAGTGTTTCTTCTAAATGAGCTGGCACTTTATCATTTACCTTCATTTTCATAAGCTTCTTAAGGCTTTTTTCTACGTTTTCCTTACCTTCTACAAAGTCCATTCCTTCTAACTCATGCATTAAGAATAGCGCTTTTTGTTCTGGAATTTTAATTTGCTCAATCTCATTATAAACCCCTAAAATATCAATCATTGATAAGGTTTGTCTCAGCTTTTCTTCTTCTAGATTTAAATATCGCCCTTCACCTATATAAAAATGCTTTTTCTTTTCTTTATAAGCAGTAAAAATTTTGCGGTACTCAGATTTAGCCACTCCTTCGATTTCAAAGTTCATACCAAATGAACCTTTTTTTAATGCACCTATTGTAAGAAAAATATTAGGCGTTAAAATTGCCCCTTCTTCTGGTTCAGTAACTTTTTGATGTAAAACATCAATGCCTTTATAAGCTACTGCTACCACATGAGGACAAATATTAGGTCCTGCATGTTGATCTAATATATTTTGGCAATCACAACTGCTTTCAATGACACGTCTTCTTAGTGTATCTATGTTCACCATACAACTAAAAGTTTGTCTACGATATTCATCATGGACATTGCCATAAAATAACACTTCATTACCACGTTCCTTGGCATATGCCTCTGTTACAACGCCATTTTTATACATAGCGACGCCGCTATCAAATTTTCCCCGTTCTGTATTTACTTTTAAAATAGGTTTAATCCATTCCATTTTTGCACCTCTTTTCTAGTGTATTTATTTCCCTAAAATCCTACTATACGCTTTCTCCCCCTTAATGTCCATATTCTTCTTTTAACTTGTCACCTTTTTATAAAAACATACATATGATGTAGTAAATAAAGTTAAATGGAGGGAATTTTATGGCACAAATTATTAATACTGCCACCATTGGAAAGTATCAATATAATGTAGGTGATACCATCAAAGTCATTGCGACACCTATTTTTGATACAGTTACAAATACCGTTACAAATACGATTGTTGACTTTCAAAAGGTATGTAATCCACACTTTTCTGATGTCAATCAAGAAATTACCATTACTTATACCGCTACTAATAATACCGCTGCTGCAACACCTGTGTTTTCTAATATTGCTGTACAAGATGATATTTTAATCAGTAATCCTTATATTGTTATTTTGAATACAAATAATGTCCTTAACTACATTGTTACAACTGGACGTTTTGACATGGATCTTGCTCAAGTTAGTGGAGGCCTCGGACCTGGCGAATCAGTCACTGCAACAGTTACACTTAAATTATTACCTGGTGCAGATTTAACTTATAATTATAATACAATTGCAACAGCCTTTTTTACAGAACCAACTACAGGTAGTACAAATGATTTAACAGATGCTTGTAACTTACAAATCCAAAATGGTACTTTAACAATTGATAAGGCATCATCTGTTCCTGAAGGTACCCCTGTTGCTTGTGGTCAAGTTCTAACTTATACTATTACAATTAGAAATACAGGAAATGTTGAAGCCACTATTCTAGCTGGTGATTTCACGGACCCACTTCCTCATGGTGTAGCCTATGCTGAATCTCTATCTCCTGCTACTTTTACTTTTAATGGCAGCGCGGTTACTAATACCACTTCAATAGTCATTCCACCTCAAACTAATTTTGTTGTTGTTTATAATGTTACGGTCCAATGTCCAACATTCTAGTTTGCTAAGGAGGAATTTTAATGGCAACCATTAATAATCGTTTTTTAACTACTACTAGGGGCGCTGTTGTTATAACTGGGAATACCATAGGACTAGATAAACGTGTAGGTTCCTTATTACCTGGTAATAATGGTTCCCAGGGTGCGCATCTTAGTACGAATAACCTAAGTGTTGCCACTGGATGGACCTCACAAGCTAGTCTTGATTCTACGGTTGGTATTAGTACAAATAATACCACCTCTAATATTGGTTCAAGAGCTGTCCTTTATGTTCCACCTGCTGCTACCATACTTTATGCCGAACTCGTTTGGTTTGCCACTATATTAAACAACTTAAATCCTAATGCCAATATCACCTTCATTGCACCTAATACTTCTGGTGTGAATGTCTCCTATTCTATTACACCAGATCCCACTACTGCCAATACGGTTGCAATGCCTGGCTATAATGTTTATGTGCGTAGTGCCAACGTAACAAACAGAATCATTTCAGGGACTAGAACCTATACAGCCCTTGGTATTCCCGGCGCAGTTGCTGCTAATAATGATAATTCTGTCTGTGGCGGCTGGTGTTTGCTGGTTGCTTACCAGGATTTCACACAACCCTATAGAAATTTAAGCATTTATGTCTTAGGCGTTCCTGTCAGAAATGACACGACGCCAAGGGCTGTATCTGTTACAATCCCTAATGTCATCACCCCTAATGCGCCGCCTATTTTTGGGAGGGCTGTCATTGCTGCTGGTGAAGGTGATATTCGTTTTTCTGGTGACTTTGTTAAATTTGGTGCAACACTTAACTCACAAGTTACTCTATCTGGTCCGAACAACGGTGCTTCTAATTTCTTTACAAGTGCCATTAATGTGGGAGATTATAATGGCACGCTTCCAGTAGGAACGGTAGATACAAGAGGAAGTATGGGAAATAATAATCACAATGCACTTAATAGCATTTTAGGTGCCAGACAAGGCATTGATATTACAAATGTAGATATTAGTGGAGGGCTTTCCCCTAATCAAACAAGTGCTATTTTAACATTTGATACAAGTAATGATAACTATATTCCTGTTGCCTTTGGCACGCAAATAGATGTTTTTCCTTCTATCTCTAAAACCGTTACACCAACTACTGCTGCTGTGGATAGTGAACTTACCTACACAGTTTCCGTTACAAACCCTGGTACTGCACTTCCTTGGCGAAATGTATTTTTTCAAGATAATATCCCACAATATACAACCTTTAAAACAGGTAGTGTAACCATTAATAATATTTCTTACCCTAACTATAATCCACAAACTGGCTTTACGATTGCTACTACTTTAGATAAAACATCTGTTACCGTTACTTTTAAAGTCATTGTAACTGCTCTACCACCACCACCTAATTATATGGTTGAAAACACTGCAAACATTTCATATGATATCATTACTTCTACGGGTACTACCAGAAACACCTTAACTAGTGAAACAGCTTATACTTATATTATTTCTGGTACACTTTCTATTGATAAGGCAACCTCTACCGAAGATATCTTAGCATGCGGTGGCGTAATCATGTATACTATTACGATTACCAATCAAGGTAATACCTCTTCTACAATCCCAGCATATGCTTTCACAGATCCTATTCCTCCAGGTACAACTTACATTACATCTAGTATTGTCCCTAATACTTTAGGGCTTGCTTTTAATGTTACCACGCAAACAATTACTAATACATTACCACTCAATATCCCCGCCCAATCTTCACTCATTTTCTTATATCAACTTTCTGTTAACTGTTAAGTAGGTGAAAAATATGTACTTTTGTTCTAAAGTTATTACAAATACTGCTACGCTCACTTATTACTATAATGTGGGCTGTCCTAGCGCACTACAAACATTTGCTATTACAGATCCTGTAGCTGCTTCCTGTACAGTACGAAAATTTACTATACAAGATTCTGTACGCAATATTTTACGCATTCCTATTCCTACAAATAATTTTATAGCCTTTAAGAACTATAAAAATCATATTTGTTTTACTTGCGGTCCTTTACACAAACTTTGTGCTATTAAGCAAGCCCTTAGAACATGCACTTATCAAATTTATGCCCATAAACATTACAATTTACTCTCTATTTCTGCTAATTTATGTACCATCATTTCATATATTTCCTATGAGCGAAAACGCTATATGGTTTTTACAAAACCTATTAAGCTCAAAATCTGGCTTCCTAAATATGTTAATTATGAACCCGTTTTCAATCTTAATTTAAAGATTTCCCAGATTTATTTGCATCAAATAAACTGCGACCATCTCATGTTTAATACCATTATTAAATATGAAATCGAATATATCAAACCTAGCCACTTTCTACCTTAAAATAATAAGGGCTACTGCAAATTTTAGTTTACAGCAGCCTTTATTTCCTTTTTACTTACATATGCACCAAAGGGTTCTATTGACCTTGCTCTTATCATACATTAAATCTTAATTCATTATGTCCATACGACTATGATATTTTCTCTATTTTGTGTCATAAATCTAACAGGCGTAGGATATAAGAATTTCTAATTATTACAAGTTATTTTTATCTTTTACTGCACACACACTAGATAATAATATTTCTAGGAGGCTTTATATGTCTAATCCACATTCTGATTGTCTTAATTATAATGAATTCCCATCAAGTTTCCCTGCTCAGCATCAATCTATTCAACCGGGAATTGAATCTAAAATGACACCTCTTCCTATTTTTGATGATACCTGTTATAAAGGGTCTCATAAACTCCTTGGAAAAGTGTGTTTAATTACAGGTGGCGATAGTGGCATTGGGAGAGCCGTAGCTATAGCATTTGCCAAAGAAGGAGCTAGGCTTGCTATTTCATATCGCAATGAAGAAGAGGATGCTAATGAAACTAAACGAATTATTGAAAGCTATGGCGGTGAGTGCCTACTCCTTCCCGGCGACATACGTTCTAAAAGTCACTGCGAACAAATCGTAAAAGATACTTATGCACATTATGGCCAGTTAGATATTTTAATTAATAATGCTGCTGTTCAATTTCCTCAAGATAACTTTCAAAATATCTCCAAAGAACAATTAGAAACTACCTTTGCAACCAATGTCTTTCCTGCCTTTTATCTTAGCCAAGCTGCTCTTAACTATATGAAACGTGGTAGCACCATTATTAATACAACCTCCATTACAGCTTATGAAGGCTCACTTAATCTCATTGATTATTCTGCTACCAAAGGTGCTCTTGTAGCTTTTACACGCTCTCTCTCTCTTGCCCTTATGGACAGAGGTATTCGCGTTAACGCTGTAGCGCCTGGTCCTATTTGGACCCCTTTAATCGTTTCTTCATTTGAAGCCGAATATATAAAAACCTTCGGCCAAAAAATGCCTATGAAACGTGCCGGACAACCCGTAGAACTCGCCCCAACTTACGTCTATCTAGCATCCAACGACTCCACCTACGTATCAGGCCAAATCCTCCACGTCAACGGCGGAACCGTTGTAGGCAGCTAACTTTTCTTTTAAAAACAAAGGCTGTAGTAGACAAATAGATTTACACAAATAACTTGTTTATTAGTTAAAGAGTTTTTACTTATCAAACTTAGCGTAACGCGATAAAGCGAGCGTAACAAATTACAGAAGGTGTAGTTAGTAGAACCCCCTAC